>JAYWAI010000374.1:0-10226 GCA_043782545.1 Acidimicrobiia bacterium | reverse complement strand
TCGCCGTTTTCGGCGACTGTGCGATGCGCCCGCGAGCGCGCTACGAAGCCGACTTACAGGTGCTGAGCGGGTGAGCGCCCCACTCGTCAGCCGGGCGTTGGTAGTAGGTGCCATCCGGACACGACAATGCCGGATTCACTTCACCAAAGAGCCCTTGCGCGCTTTCGTAACCAGGCACCGACCACACATGCACCATCCACTGCGTTTGCTTCATGATGTAACCACCTACCGAATCACACTGCTCCTTGGTGGCGTCGTGATCCGCCCCGAATGGCGCATCGATTGTGCGATCTGAATTGATCTTGAGACACAATGAGGTGTGGTAGTGCCACACATCATTGGTGCCAGCAAATCCACTCGGCTCCGCTGTCGCCATCGAGTAATACATGAACCCTGCGACACGCGATGTCGGCTCGGTTCCGTCGTAGATAATCGCCAGAGGCGTACTCAAGTCGTCAGCTGCCATATTGCCATCGAAGTTGAGGCCCTGGCCGGTTTGGAGTGTGTAGTGCGCGCCGAGCCCAGGCGAATACGGCCCGGCACGGCGGTAACCGGCCGCTTCGGCATCAGCCACTGTTGGATACTTTTTCGACACGTCGATCGTCGCCGCTATCTGTTGCGACAGGAGTAAACGGTCATCCGCCGATAGCGGCGTCTCGGCCCCCATGGCGTGATGATGACCGTTCGACAGTGCGGCCAGGCCCTTGTCGTCAACGAGTGCCGCACCTGTGGCGGCGGTCGCCGGGTCGCCTGGGTGGGTGTGGGTCGTCGTCGCATTTACTGGCAACACGACCGGCACTTCAGTGCCCGACGCGCTCGCCGACGGCACCGACGACTCGCCACCAAACATCGTGACGCCCACTTGCAGGCCGACACCAAATACCAAAACCCCTACCAGCCCTGCGGTAATCGTGGATCGCATAAGACCTCCCAGCCGCACAGAGTACGACAACCCACGCAACCTGCAACTACACCGCGCGATTTGCCGTCCAGGAGTTCCGGCGGCATCGACGAACGTGGCCGCCTAACAATGCGAGAATGCGTCATGATCAAACCCCATGGACTTCACCATGGTCCGGCCAGGCCCGACGCTGGCGCCGTTCCAAGCTTCACGCAGAATGATTAGTTCGTCGAGCCAGGCAAGCCTCGTGCGAGGCGTTGTTGCGGCCAGGTGGTGCACGATGGGCTGGACCATCAGTGCGCTCGTCTTAAGTCGCCACGCGGTCACTCACAACGCTTTGGCGATCAGCGCGGCGGCCGTAGCGTTCGCGTTTTGCGTGGCGTCGAGCGTCGACGCGTGGCGTCTCAAACAACACCGCCAAGTCATTGGTTTCACCATTGCGGATGTGGCGATCGGCCTCATGCTGATGACAATCGACGGCTACGCGTTCACCACTGGCCACGTGTTCGGGGCCGGCCAAACCCTCACCGCAAGTTGGCCCATGGTGGCCGCGCTGGCCACCGGATTTTCACTCGGCATGGGTTGGGGCGCAGGCGCTGGTTTCATCCTCGGGCTCGGCCGTGTGGTTGGCGGCTATGCGAATGCCCGTTGGCACAATCTCGGAATTGACTGGGCCGACGTTGCCGCGGGCGTCACGTTGTACACCGCGTCGGGGGCAGTCGGCGGCTGGGTGTTAACGCTGTTGCGCCGCAGCGACGAAGCGCTGGCATCGAGCCTTGCCGCCCAAGCTGCGTTGGCCGAGAGACACAATGTGGCCAGCCGTTTGCACGACACGGTTCTCCAAACGTTGGCCGTCGTGGCACGGCGAGGCGACGACGACGTGGCCGATTTGGCTCGACGCACTGACCGTGAACTACGCGCATTTTTGTTCTCCGACGACGCATCGGCGTGTGAACTCTTGGCCGGTTTCAAATCAGTCGCCGCTGAAGTGAGCCAGCGTTTCGATCGTGACATCACCACCAGCTTCGGCGGAGGAATCGACGACCGACCCACCTCGCCTGATGCTCGCAACGCGGTGTTGGGTGCCACTCGCGAAGCGCTCTCGAACGCCTGCAAACATGCCGCCGCGTCATCAATCAACCTTTTTGCACAACGCACCGACCGCAACGGATTATTCGTCAGTATTCGTGACGATGGCACCGGATTCGAGACTGGCGCAGTTGAGCAAGGCCATGGTTTGCAACACTCAATTCGAGAACGCATCGCCGCGGTAGGTGGAACCGTCATCATCGAGACCGAACCAGGCGCGGGCACCGACGTGCAAATGTCGTTGCCGTGACTCAAACCATCGCCGATTCACCTCGAGTGGCACAGATTCGGGTCGTGATAGCTGACGACCATGCCATCGTGCGCGCTGGCCTCAGGGCCGAGTTGGGCGATGACTTCCTGGTTGTCGGCGAAGCCGACGATGCCCCTGGTGCCATCGACGTGATTAACGCACATCGCCCCGATCTCGTCATCACCGATCTGCACATGCCGGGAGGGGGCGGCATCGAAGTGGTGCACCAGTGCGCAACGATCGCACCGATTGTCATCTTCACCGTTTCAGAAGCCGAGCGTGACTTGCTCGACGCAGTAGCCGCCGGTGCCGCGGGATACCTTCTCAAGACAACCCACGCAGTTGAGTTGCGGGCCGCGCTCGCCAAGGCCGCGGCCGGCGAGCCGGTGTTTTCGCCAACCCTGGCTGGACTCGTGCTCGGTGAGTTTCGGCGGCTGGCGTTAGGGGCCCGAGCCAATCCTTTGAGTGAACGCGAGCGCGAGGTCTTGCAACTCGTGGCCCGCGGATTTGCCTACGCCGCTATTGGCCACAAGCTCGGGATCTCGGCTCGCACTGCGGAAAACCATGTCCGAAATATTCTCGGCAAATTGCATCTGACGCGCCGAACCGATCTCGTGAGATACGCCCTCAAACACGGCCTCGATTGACCCGTTCGTAGGTATCCCCTAGTCGGTCGTAGGGGATTTCCGCTATCGACACAAGGCGTCGATTTCCCGATGCTGTCGGCATGTCAAATAAATCGCTCAGCACAAACCGTGTTGTCATGTGGGTGGGTGCCGCCGGTGCCAGCCTGCTGGTGTTCGCAGCCGTCATTGCCACCATCACGCATTGGTCGGCCATTCCCAACGGCGCCAAACTCGTTGCCCTGTGGCTCACGACCGCCGGTGCGTTAGCAGCCAGCCATGCGTGGCGTGAACGTCTGCCGATCATGAGCACGGTCACTCGGCACCTTGGATTGCTCCTCGTACCGACCGCTATTGCCACTACCGCCATTGGTGCCGGAGCTACATGGCCAACAGTGTTACTGGCCGCCGGCGTCGGCGGATCGCTAACGCTGGCCGCCGCCAGCAATCGCTCGGCAACGGTCGTGCTCGACGTCACGTTGACCATCCCCCTCAGCCTCGTGGCCGTCGGTCTTGCCGCCCAAACGCCGATCCCGGCCGGGGTCGCCATGAGCATCTTCGCGGTGGGGTTGGCGGCTACGCATCGACAACGCGGCGCTACCGCTGCTGGGGTCGCGGCCCTTGTCGCTCCATTGTCAGCCGTGGTGTGCAGCAGCGCCATCAACGCTGGCACCCTCACCCGCATCGGCGTCAACGGCCACGTTCTGGCCCTCGCCGGCCCGACTACGGGAGTGCTGGTTGCCCTAGCGTTCGCCCTCATCGCTCGCGCCAAACGCGACGTCGTTGCCTGGCTCGGGGCCGCAGGATCACTCGTGTTCGGCGTCGCCACCGGGTTCATCACGGTGCACGCCGCGCCGGCTTTGTGGCTCATCATGCCTGGCTCGATCTGGCTCGCAATCGAACTGATCAGCCACACGCAATTCGACAACATTACGCACGGCCAAGAGCGCTTTGTCGACAGCGTCGAACTGGCTATTTTCGTCTTCGCTTCACAAGTTATCTTCGCCCTGACACAGTTGACCTCGCTGCCTCGCACTGACCGATTGTTGTTCGTGCCAGTTGCTCTCATCGCCAGCGTTGCCGCGGGAATCGCACTGGTGCGCCGCCGCCGAATCACGCCAAACATGACGCCGGTCATGCAAGGCCTGGCCCTGTGCGAAGCCGTCG
Organism: Acidimicrobiia bacterium; assembly: GCA_043782545.1. Lineage (GTDB taxonomy): Bacteria > Actinomycetota > Acidimicrobiia > Acidimicrobiales > JBBRKR01 > JBBRKR01. Next base: position 6,196 of record JAYWAI010000374.1, on the reverse strand, counting down.
GCATTGCCACCGCAGCCGCCTCTGGTTGGTTGGCGTTGGCAGCTCTCGCCACCAGCATGATGGTCGTGGTTACCGGCATGCGGTTACATCATCGGTACATGCCCCACTTTGGATGTGCAGCCGCGGTCGCGTCGGGCGTCGCCATGGGGATGCGGTTTCCCGTGCGCCATTGGTGGGTACTGGGCATCGTCGTGTGCTTCGCCGGCGCAGTGTGTATAGCCGTGGCATTTTGGCGTACGTTGCGAGTCACCTACCTCGACACGATCGGCGTGACAGCGGTAGCACTGGGAGCAATACTCGCTCTGCGCGCCCCAGGGCTCTGGGCGCCCTCCGCATGGGTGGTTGCTGGCAGCGTCGTAGCGTTTTACGGCATGGTTCGTTTGCAACGCCCACTCGTAAATGTCGGACAAGCCATCGTGTTCGCCAGCATGCTCGCGGCTACGACGCGCTTGCCGTTCGCGCTTCCCAGTGGCGTCACGCCCGCCGAAGTGCGCGATTACATGTTGGTAGCGGCCGTAGCGTGGTGGTGTCGCAAGAGCGCATCGACGTGGGCTCGCACCGCACCGTGGTTGGGGCTCCTAAGCATCATCCTGTTGGCCAATATGGAACAACTGCGTGGTCAATGGCGCGTGGTGGCCGCAATCACCGCTGCCCTCGTGGCGATCGCCGCGGGAGGCGTGCGACGCAGTCAACCGGAACTCGTCATTGGCAGCGTGAACACGGCATCGATCATTGCCATCACGTGCGGTCCACGCCTCGCCAAACTTCCGACGTGGACGTGGCTAGCTGCCGGAGGCGTCGCCCTGCTCACAGTGGCCTATGTCATCGAACACCACCGCCCCGACCCCGCGGCCTAACCACCAGAGTCGCTACGAAAGCAATTGCACATCAGCTAAGGCACTCATTCGTGCGGCCAGGGCGTGATCAAAAGTCACGAACCGGGCATTGATCACCATCGCGGCAGCCGCGATGGTGATCAGAGCGTCGTTGCCTCGCACACCGGCTTTCCGGACTCGAACATATGCTTCAGCGTGCGACCGATCAACGTCGATGACCCTAAAGGACTTGATCAGATTAATCGATTCCCGGCGTGCTTGCGCCACTTACACGTCGGGCGCCATGTCGACGCCGTCTTAAAGTCCCAGAACCGTCACCACGCTCACCCGCGGCCACTCGTCAGACGTACGCACCAATGCGGCAACGGTCGCGTCGCGTCGCACGACGAGCGCTATCACGACGGTGGTGTCAATCAGCAGCGTCACCAGTCGACGCTGGATTCATCGCCACAATCAGCGCTCCGGCTTTCGGTGATTTCGGCTGCCCAACAAGGGTTGTAGCACCCAATGTGCTACATCGTCGACAATAAAAATGCGACGCCTCAGAACACGACGGGTAGGGATTGGATGCCGCGCACGAAGGACGAGTGTGAGTAGGTCGGCGTGAAATTGGCGTCGGCGAGGCGCAAGTCGGGCAGACGCTCAACGAGTGCCGTGAGCATCACCCGAATCTCCAAGCGCGCCAGGCTCGAGCCCAAACAAAAATGAGGACCGAATCCGAAAGCGACGTGATTGTTGTGCGAGCGAGCGATATCAAAACGATCAGCGTTGTCGAATACGCGCTCGTCGCGATTGGCCGAGATGTAACACATCAACACTTGTTGTCCAGCGGGAATCGTGACGCCCCGCACCGTCACATCGGTAGTGGTGATTCGGTTCATATTCACGATCGGCGTCACCCAACGCAAGCATTCTTCGACGGCGTCGTTGATGCGCTCGGGATGCTCCTGCAACCACGCCAACTGGTCGGGATGCGTGAGCAGTGCGTGCACTCCACCGGTGATCACGTTGCGAGTTGTTTCGTTGCCGCCGACCAGTAACAACAATGCGTTGGCGATGACTTGTTCGTTGTCGATGACGCCTTCGCCTTCGGCATGCACGAGTAACGACAGAAGGTCGTCGCGGGGCTCGGCCTTGCGTTGAGCGATGGCTTCGGTGGCGTATATGTAGTACGCCACCGCCGCGTTGACAACCTCGTCGGTCACGAATGCAGGGTTATCCGCGCCGCCAATCATCTGGTCACTCAGTTGTTGCAGTGTGTCGAAATCGCTGGCCGGAGCGCCCAACATTTCACCAATGAGCGTCATGGGCAACGGCTTGGCCAGATCGGTCACGACGTCGGCATGACCGCGATCGATGATGCGATCGATCAACGTGCGCGTCACGTCGACAACGTGTTGTTCGTAGGCGGCCATTTGCCGTGGCATGAAACCCTTCGCCACCACGCGACGGGCCTGTTGATGCATCGGATCGTCTTGGTCAATCAAACTTGCTTGCGCGACACCGTTGGGCCGCGACCCCGCGGAGTTCGAAAACAAGGTCGGCTGGCGCTGCGCCCACACGATGTCTTCATGCAACGTGAGACCCCAAATATTGCCCGCCTCATCGAAATACACAGGATCATTTGCCCGCAGCCAAGCAAAGGAATTCTCTGGCCCATTTTGATACATGTCACGGTCGAGCAAGCCAACTTTCATAGGCACAGCATGACATCTGACGACCCGTCAGATAGTGTCGGAGGTCAACCGGCGGGCACAAAGGGTGCGCGTCGAAAGGGGAATTCGATGGACGTCCAAGCAGTCAGCGACCGGATCGAAATCAATGAGCTGATGGCTGCGTACGCCAACGCGTTGTCGACGAAAAATTGGACGGCATGGCGCGCCGCTTTTACGCGAGACGCTCACGCTGACTACTCGGCCAACTTTGGCCCCGATGGCACCGTCGAGGAAGCCGTGACGTGGCTCGAGCCCATGATCGGCGGCATGGAGTTGTTTCTCAGCCAAGCCACCAATGTGGTGATCACCTTCACCGGTGCCGATTCGGCCAATGTCGTGTCGATGTTTCAGGCCACCATGCGCATGGGCACCGGCGACCCAGCCGCCCCCATGTACATCACCGCTCAAGGCTTTTATCACGACAAAGTGGGCCGCACCGACGCTGGCTGGAAGCTCACCGAACGAGTCGAAGTACCTGTCTATACCCGGATGTAAGTCGCGACGGCAGCGTCGACAAAAAAGCGAGGAGTTTGATATGCAAGACACCGTTGTAGCCACCCGAGACCCTTCAGCCTCGGCCCGCCCAAACCGCGTAACCCTGTGGGACAAACGCACGCAAGCTGGCCCGACGAACTATCAAAATGACGAACGGGATCGCCTCGCTACCCTGACGTGGCAACACTTTGACGCCAAACAGCTCGGTTGCACCATTGGCGCCGAGTTGCAGGGAATCGACATCACTGGCGACCTCGCGGACGAAGTCGTGGTCGAAATTCGTCAGGCATTATATGACTATAAAGTGATTTTCTTTCGTGAACAGCCGCTGACACCCGAGCGGCATGTGGCGTTCGCCAAGCGATTTGGCCAGCTCGAAATTCATCCGTTCATACCGAGTAATACCGGTCAACCAGAACTGGTTCGTTTCGAGAAAACCGCCGATGTTGGCGGGTTTGAAAACACGTGGCATCACGACGTGACGTGGCGTCAAGCCCCATCGATGGGAGCAATCCTGCATGCCATCAAAGTGCCCGAGCGCGGTGGCGACACGCTCTTCGCCGACATGTACTCCGCGTACGAAGGCCTGCCGCACGCCACCAGACAACGCATCCAAACGCTAGACGGCGTCAACGATTTTGTGCGTCCATTCGGCGGCTCGATACCGGCCGACATGATGGCTGATATGCGAGCCAAATACCCCCTCGCCTATCACCCGATGGTCGCCACCCACGATGGCACGGGCCGCAAGCATTTGTATGCCAACCGCATCTTCACGATCGGTGCCGTGGCCGCCGGCCAAGGCGAAACCGGCGAGCAAATGCCCGACGACGAGTTCATGATTCTGCTCGATCAAATTGCCCGGCAAGCCGATTATCCAGAGCACCAATGTCGCTTCCAATGGAGCGACCATTCCGTGGCATTTTGGGACAATCGTGCCGTGCAACATTACGCGGCCAGTGACTACTACCCGCACGTTCGCACCATGGAGCGGGCCTCGATCGTGGGGACCACACCGCACCGCTAGCCAGGGTAGTTGACGCCACGAGGTTGGACGCGTTGCCTCGACCCCGACGACTACCCTCAGGTCACCATGACGTCACTGCCTGAGCCAACCCGTCAGGGGCAACTGCGCGTGTACGTCGGTTTCGCTCCTGGCGTAGGCAAGACGTACGCCATGCTGGACGAGGCGCAACGCCGCATGCAGCGCGGCACCACAGTGCTGGTTGCGTCCGTCGATTGCCACAACCGACCAGCAACGCAAGGCCGCCTCGATGAACTTGTCTCGCTGGGGTGCGCTCACTCGCAGCGTTTCGATGTCGAGGAAATTGTCGCCCGAGGCCCTGGTTTGGTGATCGTGGATGACCTCGCAATGGTCAACCCGCCAGCGGCCATCTACCACTATCGATGGCAAGACGTCGACGCGCTCACGGCGGCGGGAATTGATGTCATCGCGACGCTCAATATCGCGCACATCGAATCCCTCAGCGACCGAGTCAGAGAGATCACTGGGATCGAGCAACACGACGTGGTTCCCGACGATTTCTTGCGTCGAGCCCATCAGGTCGAAATCGTTGATATGAGCCCAGAAGCGCTCCGACGAAGGCTCGCCCACGGAAATGTATTTCCCCCCGACACGTTCAACGCTGAACTTAACGACTTCTTTCAGCCCCAAAAACTTGCCGCGCTTCGGGAACTCGCGTTGCTCTGGTTAGCTGACCGAATCGAAGAATCACTCGGCCAAGCACCACGATTTAGCGTCCAACGAAACTCCGCCTCGAACCTGCCACCGCTTGACGACGGCGGCCCTTTCGGACAGGAGACGCCATCAGTGGCCCAACGATCGCGGGCTGCCATCAGCACACTTCGCGGCCACACAGCCCGCCGGCGAGTCGCCACTCTGATGGCAGGAGCCGTGCTGCTCGGGGCCGTGACCGCAGGCGAATTAGCGCTCAAATCACGCCCCAGCCTGTCGACCACGCTCCTGATTTTTTTGGGTATCTGTGTGTTGATGGCGGCCCTGGGTGGCATCCTGGTGGGCTCACTTGCCGCTGTAGGTGCAATCACGATTGCCAACTACTACTTCGTAGCTCCCGTGCACACGCTGCGGGTCGGAAGCATCGAAAACGTGGTCGACCTGATCGTGTTTGTGTCGGTGACCACCACCGTGAGCGTGCTCGTCAACCGCACTAATCAGCGATCTGCAGAAGCCAATCGAGCCCGAGCCGAAACGGAAATGCTGGCCAGAAGCACCGCCATCTTGGGCGCCGAACGCTCGCCCCTGCCAAGTCTGATCTCCCATATCCGGTCAACATTTTCTCTCGATGCCGTAGCCGTGTTGGAGTCGTCAAACGGCAACTGGCACGCCGTCCACAGTGAAGGCAGCCCGATTCCCGATCAGCCAGACGCGGCGCATTCATGGCCCCTCAACGCCTCCGGTTCGTTGGTTCTCGTTATTTCGGCCACGCACCTCGACGTCGAAAGCCGGCGGGTCCTGGCGGTCTTCGCAGATCAATTGCGGGTGGCGCTGGCAGCCCGAGAGATGCAAGATGTGGCCGCCAAATCAGAATCGATTGCGCAGGCCGACAACCTACGCACCGCCCTTTTGCGGGCGGTATCTCACGATCTCCGAACGCCATTGTCGACGATCAAAGCATCGGTCTCGAGCCTGCTACAAACCGATATCGGGTGGAGCGACGAAGATCGCGACGATTTCTTGACGACGATCGATAGCCAGACGGATCATCTCAACCGGCTGGTCGGCGATTTGCTAGATATGAGCCGGTTGCAAGGCGGGGCACTCGTCATTCATCCGGTCGCGACCGCGCTGGAAGAAGTCGTCGGCTCCGCCATAGCCGGTCTGGGGCACCTCGACGTGAAGGTCATTTTGGATGTGCCCGACGACTTACCGTTTGTAGACACCGACCCTGTGCTGCTCGAACGAGCGCTGGCGAATGTGATCCACAACGCCGCTCAATGGTCGCCACCTCAACATCCAGTCAGAGTCACCGCGGGGCACACCACAACCGGCGTACAAATACTGGTGCAGGACCGCGGCCCTGGCATTCCTGAAGCGGCTCGGAGCCTGGTATTTGAACCGTTCCAACGATTTGGCGATCAGCGATCAACCGGCGGCGTGGGACTGGGCTT
>JAYWAI010000373.1:0-3869 GCA_043782545.1 Acidimicrobiia bacterium | reverse complement strand
TACCGGCATCCGAGATGTTGATAATGAGCGGTTGCGTGGCGCTCGGGTAATCGTGATTGAAACCAGGTATCGAATGCACGGTGTTCCAATCCACGTTCCACACATTTGTGTGATTGGCGGCGAGGCTGATCGTGGCATTGCCCCCGGTGTATGGACCGCTGCAGCATCGTTGAGGAGCTGCGCGTAGGCCACCAGGGCATGCCGTGGGTGTCAACGCGTTCATGGCCGTGGAGTACCGGCGCAGGCTGGCGAACTGTGTGGCGAAATTGATCGGCGAAGCTTGGGTGATAGAGCCCCGGGTCCGAAGGTACGGGTAGGCACCTGCGGATGCGCCCGTGGCGTGAAAGTCATTTGATTGCCCAGCGCCGAGGTACGAGTAAGTGCCGTTGGTCATGTTGCCGACGACAGCGTTGGACGAATTCGATACCAACAGGTAACCCGTGCTTGTGGTGAGGTCCACCTTGCCACCGACCACGAGACCGACATCGGTAGTTGCCCCCAAGGTCACCCCCGAACCGCTCACGTTTGCGGCTCGGTAGCCGCCGTTCATTTTGAGGGCGGCAGCGTCGGCTCGCAACGTTGTGGACACCGCGGCGAAGACGAAAATTCCTCCGGCCAAGAAGGCGGTGCCAATCGCTCCAAGTTGAACGGTCATTGAACGCCGCTGACGGAAGTCGGTGCTCTGTCGTTGTGTTGAAACATCGGAAAACGGTGTCATGAACAATTATCGGCGAAATAACACTCGTTCTATGACTAGTGACTAGGTAATTTTCCCATCGCCGTGCCCGACTACCGCTGGCGAATGCCGCCTCGGCGCGGCCAACGTCCGTATGCCGGAGTGCTGGGATCCAACCCTTCTGGCGGTTCGCGATCGGCCACATCCGCGAATAGGGCCGCCCGTGCTCGTAGCGCCTCGAGATAGATCTGGGGATCTGTGACGTAGTCGTCGAGTTCGTCGTCGTTGAGTAACTGCAACGCATCGACCGTGTCCAACACGCCGCCTTCGCACATCCGCAGGGCGATCTCATCAAGCGCCCGTCGACATTCCACGGCCGCTGGGCCCGCTTCAAAATTGGCCAACCCCAGCGCGGCCGCCGCCAGCGACGACCGAGCGATCACCGATTGCGATGCCATCGTGCGAGCCCGAACCAACAGTTGTTGAGTTGTCAGCCGACTGACCTTGACATTGGTCACGCCGGGCACGACCGATGGGGGCAAATCCACTGCATCGCTCGTCACATACAAATACCCGTACCACGGCCGGTACATCAGGACATCTTTGCGAATGATGTATGCCTCAAGAAACGGGCGCACGACCATCGAGTAACTCAGCGGGGTCATTGGATCGGGAAAGCCGGTGTTCGAAACCCGCGCCAATACGAGGCGCGTGCCCCGATCTCGAGTGCCGAGTACGGGGTGAGAAATTTGCCCACGCTCATGGTGGGGCAACCAATCCAGCATTGCCACCCCTGTCAGTTGGCGAAAATGTATCCACTCTGGGTGGCCAAATCCAGTACCTCGGGACAAAAATTGCAGTTCATGGGACATTTACCTAGCGCGCACCGTGACCGATCGGTCACGAAACCACCCTCCGCAACCCCGTACGCCCGACATTCGAGCTACGCACGTGTTCCCCCTACAGCACAGTATCGACCGATTACGTCGTCGTTTATTGAAGTTGTTCGTGGCACTGACACACTGTGCAAGTGATTTCCCCCTATGCGGCAAGTACCAGCGCCACCAGCGGGCCGTGGAGTATTGATCGGGCAACGACTCCATGGCTTATTGGCATCGACGAATTGCGCCGACAGACCAGAGGACAAGTACCTGAGCTCACCAAACATCGGCGAGTGCCCCCGGGATTTCGGGTGGTCAAGGTGGGCGGAAAATTTGGGCTCGCGCTCAGCCTTTGGGCAATAAAAAAACGTCATCTTGATCAATCCGCGGCGCGCAGCGACATTTCACGACGGGTGCGCCTGGTGAGCGAAGACCTTGGCCCAACGTTTATCAAGCTGCTCCAAATCATTTCCTCCGGCGAAGGGCTATTTCCCCCCGAGCTTGTCGCCGAGTGCAAAAAGTGCCGCGATCAGGTACCGCCAATTTCTTGGGGGGTGGCCCGGTCGATCATCGAGGCCGAACTCGGCAAACCGCTCGATCACATATTTGCCTCGGTAGATGCCACACCATTAGCGGCGGCATCGATCGCCCAAGTGCACGCTGCCACATTGCCAACAGGCGAGCGGGTCGTGATCAAAGTGCAGCGGCCCGGCATCGAAAACTCAGTAGCGAAAGACATTGCCGCCATGAGTTGGCTGGCCCCGTTTTTGATCGGCCGAATCCCTGTCGCCGCTCTGGCCAACCCGCCAGCGTTGGTGGAGTTATTCGCCGATTGCATTGTGGAGGAACTCGACTTCCGCCTCGAAGCCGCCAACATGCTCGATTGCGCCGACATGCTCGCCGAGCTTGAACAAACCACCTACGTCGTGCCCCGGCCGCACGCCACGCTGATCACGAAGCGGGTGTTGGTGATGGAACGGCTCGACGGATTCGCCTTCGATGACGTGGTTGGCATGACCGAAGCTGGCGTCGATACTGAAGCAGTGGTGCGCGCCGGGATGATTGCGTTCCTCGAAGGGGCCATGCTCAAAGGCATCTTTCACGGCGACCTCCACGGCGGCAACTTGTTTGTGATGGCCGACGGACGCACGGCGCTACTGGATTTCGGCATCGTGGCTCGCCTGAACGACTTTCGCCGCAAAGCGTTTTTGCGACTGCTGGTCGGCGCCACGATGAACGACATCGAAGGGCAATTGGGCGCGTTGCGCGACCTGGGCGCACTCCCGATGGACACCGACCTCAAGCGAGTGATCCGCGACCTGGGCCTTGACGGCCCACCACTTGACCCCACGACTCTCACCGGCGACCAAATGGTCAATGAGGTTCAGAAGGTCGTCAAAGCGCTTTTAGGCTATGGCGCACGGATGCCCAAAGAGTTGATGTTGTACGTAAAAAATTTGGTATTCCTGGATGGAGCGATTGCGCGTCTCGCGCCAAATCTTGACATGTTTGCCGAGATCGCCAACGTGGCCACGCACCTGGCGGTCAACCATGGCGACAAGATCGCCGCTGATATTGGCATCGATTTGCGCACGGCAGAAATGGACTTCACTGGCATCAAAGCCAGCTTTGGTGTCAACCCTGACGAGGTGTCGTCGCTCACCTACGCCGAACTGTTGGAGCGTCGGGCGATCATCAATGAGCGCCTCACAAGCCGCACATCGACGACGAAAAAATCGAAAGTGGCGAGCGCCGGCGTCGTGGCCAAAAAAGCGGTTGGTGGGGCGATAGCGGCGGCCAAGAAAGTGACCAACTTTGTGACGGACCGGCTGGCCAAGTGAGACTCATCGTCGCCCGCTGCTCGGTGGCATACCAGGGACGCTTGGCGGCGTCGCTGCCCGAAGCAACGCGGCTCATCATGGTCAAGGCCGATGGTTGCGTGGCGATCCACGCCGATGGCGGAGCCTACAAACCGCTCAATTGGATGAACGCTCCCAACACGCTCACCGAGGCCGCTGCCGATGACGGTGGAGCGGCCGTTCTCACCGTCACCAACCCCAAGGGCGAACAACTCTTCATCACGCTGCACGAGGTGCTCAGCGATAGCGCGCACGAGTTGGGCGTCGACCCTGGGCTCACCAAAGACGGAGTGGAGGCGCACCTACAAGAGCTACTTGCCCAGACGCCAGGCCATTTGGGTGACGGCTTTGTATTGGTGCGCCGGGAGTACCCGACCGACATTGGGCCAGTGGACCTTTTGTGCCGCGATGGCGACGGGCAAGCGGTAGCCGTCGAGATAAAACGTCGTGGCG
>JAYWAI010000372.1:0-10232 GCA_043782545.1 Acidimicrobiia bacterium | reverse complement strand
ATGGGGCAAATTTTGGGGGTGCCTGCGTTTCATCCCGAACACGATTCGTTCAATCCATTTCCCGTGAACGCCTTTGCGATCCATCACCCTGAGGGCGTGATTCTGGTCGACACCGGAATCGGATTTGGCAACGCATTCATCGATTCGGCCTACCCTCGAGAGCCGGTCGCTGTCATCGACGAACTCCACCGATTGCACATCGATGAGCGTGACGTGATCCTCATCGTCAACACGCATTTGCATTTCGATCATTGCGGCCAAAACGGTGCATTCGCTTGCCCAATCGCCGTCCAACGAGCGGAGCACGAGGCCGCTCAAAAGCCGTTCTATACCGTCGATGCCTGGGCCACGATCCCCGCGAATCGTTCTATAATTCTTGACGGTGACGCGCAACTGTTTGATGGCATCGACGTGATGCTCACACCCGGCCACACGCCGGGTCATCAAGCCGTGATCATCCGTTCTGCGGCCGCCACGAACGTGATAGCGGGGCAGTGCGTTTTCACCGCGGCCGGTTGGAATCACGGCGTCGAAAATTCAAATCTGCACGCAGCCGCGTTCGCTGAGGAAGCACAGCAGAGCGTGGATCGGCTTCGCCAGTTGCACCCCGATCGTGTGTACTTCTCGCACGACTTACCGATGACCGGCGCCTAGAACTCAGAGGCGGGCGACGTCAACGGACACAGACAACTGTTGAGTTGCCGGTGGGCCGAAAGCCACGCCACGCACTGGGGCAACGTCGCCGTAGTCGCGTCCCCAGGCCACAGTTACGTGCCGATTCGGCGGCACTTGGTCGTTGGTAGGGTCGGCATCGAGCCAACCAAAGCCGGGGATGTACACCGACAGCCAGGCGTGCGACGCGTCGGCACCGACTAGCCGGGGGAAACCCTCGAGCGGTTCGGTTTCGATGTACCCGCTCACGTAGCGAGCCGACAAACCCAGCGAACGCAGGCAGCCAATCCCCAAGTGGGCGAAGTCTTGACACACGCCTCGCCGGGCCGCCAATACGTCAGATAGCGGCGTTGCCACGTCGGTCACGCCGGGATCAAATGTGAACTCTTGGTTGATTCGGCGAGTGAGTTCCATGATGCATTCATGAAGTGGGCGTCCGACCGGAAACGACGGTCGGGCGAGTTCGACGAGCGCGTCCGAGAGGTCCACCATGGGTGATGGTTGCGAACAGATTCGGGCCAGAAGTGCGTCGTACGTCGACTCGGCCGCGATCGCAGTTGCCGCAGAGTCCCACGCCCCACTCCAGGACGGGAGAGTGCCGACAACCACTTCGACCTCGCTGATCGACTCAACGCGCAGATGTCGATGATTGCGTTCAAACGCAAAATACGACACCACGTTGCCGAAGGAGTCGAAGTGTTCGTCGGAGTGATCGGCCACTGGATCGGTGGTGACGACACTCGAGATCACTCGCTGAAATGGTGTGCTGCGCGCTTTGAGATGAGCGATGGTGTGCCCCGAGACAACGCGGGCGCCGTACTCGTAATCGGTGATGTGGTGCACCCGGTATCGCTCCGCGGCAGGTGTTGGAAGCCCGCTAGACATGACGGTGCGGGGGATGCGTAAACCAGGTGACCAGAAGTTCATCGACCATTTGTAGGAGCGGCCCGCGTATGGCCAATACCCGGTCGGCAATAGTTGAATTTTCGAGGTCGGCGGTGATGCCGAGTGAGGCTTGATCGAGCAGGGCCGATAGTGACGGTGCGCCCTGCGGCCAGGGCAACGAAGCGAGGTGTTCCGCGATGCGATCGAGTTGGAAGCGGATCGAACGGGGGTTGGATGGTTCGTTGACGAGGAACTCCCCGAGCGCTTCGATGCGTACGTCGGATCGAAACTTGCGGCGGTATGCCACCAGGCTTTCACAGCCCGCTAGCACCAACGCGTACACGTCCTGAACGACCTCGAACGGAGGCGGCGATCCGAGCGTTGCCTCCAACAATCCAAGCGTGGTAAGGGCGCGTTCGAACCGGCGACCCAAATCGAGGAAGCGCCAGCTTGGCCCGCGCACGACGCTTTCGAGGCTGAGCCCCGAGAGCGCCAGCAGGTTGATTTCGACGCGATCGAGTGCGTCCGCAGTTTCAAAAGTGTCGATATCGAGAAGGGTCGCAGAAAATGAAATTTTCTCTCTTTCAAGTGCATTGACCAAACGCCACGTTCCCTGGGACAGGAATTCACGCACGGTGTTGGCAGTGGCGGTCAAGTTGCTGATGGCGTCGTAAACCGAACCGCTTCGAATACCGAGCGCACCGCTGATGGCCACCGTCACCGATTCAAATGGGTTGTTGTCGCCACCGGTGAGCGCGGCCAATCCAGCCCGAGCGAGGTCCCCCCAAGCGGTGTCCACAAGCCCGGGTTGTTGTTCGGCTCGACCAATAACCGAGCGAGTAAATCGGGCAGCCATCTCGGCGTGTTCTGCATTGCGGCCGAGCCAAAAAAGCGCCTCGGCGGCACGGGTTGGCAGCGAGCCACTGAGGTCGACTTGCGGGAGTTGGGTGACTGACACCGACGCCTCGCTAGGGGCGTGGGTAAACACCAATTGTTGGTTAACGCCGCCCATCACCCAGACATCTTTGCCGAGCGTGTTGTCAGCATTGGTGTCGAAGGCGTCAATCACTGGCCGATCAGGGAGCACCTGGCGTCCGTGACCGCCGGGCAGTACCACCCACGTGTTGTCGACGTTGACGGCTTGCATACGAATCGTTGCCATACCGAGGTGCACACTTCCGTTCGACACGACAGGTGTCGAAGCAAATCGAATTTTGCGCTGAGCGACGTATCGGTTTGGGGCCGCCGAGATGCGTGCTCGCCAGCGTGCTTGGTCGACGTCGGAGAGTTCGCTGCCGAACACGGCTGCTCGGGGTGCTCGCGGGTCGGTGTCGTGAATGACAAATGATCCAATGTCGGCTTGTACCGCTCCGAGATGTTCAGGGTCACCACACCACAGTGTTTCGATCGCAGGCAGCAGCAACGGATCGCCGAGTAATCGTTCGCAAATTTGGCCCAAAAACGGTTGCATCCACACGCCGTTGGCGACACCGCTGCCAATCGAGTTGGCTACCGAAACGTGCTGCTCCCGCACCGCCTGGATGAGCCCGGGGACGCCGGTCTGGCGAGCGCGACCCGGCGCCTGGAGCGAATCCACACCGTTGTCACTGATGCGACGAAAGATGACGTCCACGCCTTCGAGACCTTCCAAGGCTCGCAACCACACCCGCCCGGAACGCACAGCCAAGTCGTCGCTCTGGGCTAGGTGATATCCCAGGAGCGTCGACAGATAGGACGCTTCGACATAGTCGGCATCGGTAGGTGCCGGAGCTAACACAATGGTCCGTGGGCTCATCGACGCCCTGGGTGCCAACGACTCGAATGAGCGACGCAGGTCGACAAACCACGGGTCGAGCGGCTGGATCGTGAGCGACTTTAAGGCGTCGGGAAAGAGACGGGTCACGACGCTGCGATTGAGGTGCGCGTAGCCCGCCGCCACCGGCACGTCGGTGTGATCTCGAACCACCAGAAACTGGCCCTGCGCGTCGCGCACCAAATCGGCGGCATAGGTGACGAGGCGGGGTCCGAGTATTTCGACGCCTATGGCTTCGAAGAGGTAAGCCTGCGCGCTCAGTGCGGCGCCGATGGGAATCGTGCCATCAAGCAAAAGGGTCCGTGGGCCGTACAAATCGGCCAGCACCAAGTCGAGGAGCTGCGCACGCTGACGAAGACCTGCCTCGACGTGGACCCAGTCTTGGCTGGTGAGCACATAAGGAATCGGGTCGAGCCGCCACGTGCCTTGGCCAGTGGCCGAAATCGGGGTGCCGTGGCCGCCATCGGCTGCGTTGGTATAGCTAGCTCCTGCTGCCACTAGCAGGCGTTCGGCGACGGTCTGGCGTCGCGCTATTTCGGGTTGACCCAAGTCATCCCAATTGGCCAGGAGCGCCTCCCAATGAGGGCGGACGCGCCCAAGTTCATCGACGAGTTCGTCAAACCGCCCGGGCTCTGAGCGGTAGCCAAAGGAAAGCACGGTTGTCAGTGTGACGCATCGAAGGCCGTGAAGTACGCCATAGAAATTTCGTTATGAACATTGCCAATGGCGATCTCCATACGATCCACCATGTTGTGTACTCCGTCAGCGGACAATTGGGCTGGATCAACAGTGGACAGAATGCTCAGCGACATGTCGACAGCAGCCAGTGTGGCGCTCGGCCGCGGCAACCGTTGCACACTCTCGCGTACGGACTCCAAGCAGTACCGCACGGAACGGGGAAATGACGATGTATGCAACACGAAATCCAGCGCGCCGGCGGCACCGTCGGTACGCCCTGGGTCGCGTTGATACATCTGAGAGGCCGACAGGGAACGAAGCAAACTGGACCACAGAAGGTCGTCGTACAGCCCGGCGCCCGGAGCGTTGTCACTGAGCAAACTGGTAGCCAACACGTCGAGCACTCTGGTGGTCATGTCGGCGCGTTCGACGTGTCGACCGAGGCGCAACATCGTGTACGCCTCATCGCGACTCATCATGGTGGTCAAGATCCCCATGATGCGTTGGTGCTCACCGATGACATGATCGGTGAACCGTGTGCGGCTTTGGCGCGCCACCCCTTCTGGAGCGCGAGCCGTGACATACAAATGCAAATCGTTCACGGCGTTCCAGGCTGACACGGGAATAATTTCGCGGCAGGTCCGCAAATTCTCACGGGCCTGAGCAACGCTGGAGATGATGCTGCCAGGATTTTTTGTGTCGGCAACGAGATGCTGCACGATCGCTGATTCGTCGAGGGCGTCAAAATCTTCAGCGCCAGTGATGGTCAGGAGCGGCTCCCACGATGTGAGCACGGAGGTCGGAATATCGATCAAGAGGTTGGTGTGTTCGCGCACCACCCGCGCCGTGCCTTCGGCGCGTTCGAGATAGCGCGCCGCCCAATACAGATTCTCGGCGACGCGCGACAACAACGTGCTCATGGGACGCTGGACGCTCTCATATTTCTACGATCCATGTGTCTTTGGAACCGCCGCCTTGGGACGAGTTCACGATGAGCGAACCCTCCACGAGCGCCACACGCGTCAGGCCACCGGTGGTCACGTAGGTGGATTCGCCCGAGAGTACAAACGGACGCAAATCGATGTGCCGGGGAGCAAGCTCGCCGTTGCTCAACGTTGGCGCCGTCGACAACGACAAGATGGGTTGCGCCACCCAATTCCTTGGGTCTTGGCGAACCGCTTTGATGGCGGCGGCCAATTGGGCGGGTGTGGCCCGGTCGCCAATGGTGATGCCGTATCCACCCGATTCGTTTGCTGGCTTTAACACCAATTCATGGGCGTGATCCAACACGTACGCCAATTCGTCGGGGTAATGGCAGCGGTAGGTCGGCACGTTGGGCAGCAAAGGCTCCTCGCCGAGGTAGTAGCGAATCATGTCGGGCACCCAGGCGTAGACGACTTTGTCGTCGGCCACCCCGGCGCCGGGAGCATTCGCGATGGCCACCGTTCCCGACTGCCAGGCCCGCATGAGCCCGGGCACGCCCAGCGTTGAGTCGGGATTGAACACTTCGGGGTCGAGGTACAAGTCGTCGATGCGGCGGTAGATGACGTCGACTGGTTGCGGGCCTGCGATGGTTCGCATCCACACTCGATCGTCGCGATCCACAAACAGGTCTGCCCCCTCGACGAGAGGGATACCCATTCGCTGGGCCAAAAATGTGTGCTCAAAATATGCCGAGTTGTAGATACCCGGGGTGAGCAACACGACGCCGGTTTGGCGGGCCATCGCCGAGCGTTCGGGTGCCAGCGAGAACAGCAGCCGGCGCAGTCGGTCGGGGTAGTCGTCGACCGGCAAAATCGATTGCTCGCGGAAAAGGTCCGCGAATGCGCGCTTTGAAATCAACCGATTCTGCATCAGGTAGCTCACCCCCGATGGCACCCGCAGGTTGTCTTCGAGCACATGCAGCACACCCTTGTCGTCACGTACCAAATCGCTACCGCAAATGTGAGCCCACACACCAAACGCCGGGTTCACGCCCGTGCACTGCGGGCGAAAATTGACCGAGTCGGCCAGGAGATCGGCGGGAAAAACACCGTCTCGAATGATGTCTTGTTGGTGATAGATGTCGTGGATGAATCGGTTGAGCGCTCGCAGCCGTTGGCTCAGGCCCAGTTCGGTGCGGCGCCATTCGGCTGCTTCGATGATTCTGGGCACGATGTCCATCGGCCAAGCTCGGTCGGTTCCTCGCCCGTCGTTGTACACCGTGAACGTGATGCCGGCGGCGAGGATGTCGAGCTCGGCCAAATTCTGACGTTCTTGTAGCTCGACCATACCGAGGGATTGCAGTTGGGCCACGAGCGCGGCGGCCGCCGGGCGCGGCGTGCCATCTTCGAGCAGAAGTTCGTCCCAGGTTCCCTCAGTGGTGCGAATCTCAGCCATTGTCATGGAATGTACCTCCCGAGTGCGGACGCGCTCCGATTGTATGTTGCCTCAAGCCGAGGTGCGGCGGAAGTCTGACGGGGTTGAGTTACGGCTCCGTGTTCCCTCTGTTTCGGGCGTGTGAATCGCTCGAGTGATGGCATCGGCCTTGACCTCGTCAGTCGTGCTGGTATCGGTCATACTTTTGCCATGAGACACGGGGCAAACTAGTGGCCGACGACAGCGTCCCTGCGGGTGAATTCTCGGCATGGTTGGCTGAGATTCAGATGGCGATGCGAGGCGAAGGCGGCACCGACGTGCCTTGCGGCGGGTGCACAGCATGTTGCACGTCGTCGCAATTTATTCACATCGAACCTCATGAACATCGGGCTTTGGCGGCGATCCCCAAGGCACTTGTATTCCCGGCACCATTGCGTCCCAAAGGGCACATGCTGATGGGTTACGATGAGCACGGCCGTTGCCCGATGCTGATAGACAACGCCTGCTCGATTTACGCCGATCGTCCCCAAACCTGTCGCACCTATGACTGCCGTGTGTTTGCTGCTGCGGAGCTTGACGCTACCGATGATGGGAAGCCCGAAATTGCGCAACGGGCGCGCCGATGGGATTTTTCGTATGCCGATGAAAACGCCCGCACCCGCCAAGCGGCCGTCGCGGCCGCCGCCGCGTTCGTGCGCGCCCGTCGGTCGGAATTTCCCGAAGGGTCTCTTCCTCCCACCGTCACTCATTTGGCCGTGCTCGCTGTGCGCGTGCACGAAGCATTTCTCAACCATGAAGGCGACGACGTCAGACTCATTTTCCCCTCAGTCAACGATGTCGTTTCGCGAAGGTGATGCGGTCAGTTTCCGCGACGACGACCTAACCGAAGCAATAGGCCACTAAGTCGATCGCTCGGCGAACCCGGATGCCAGTCGCCGCATTCGGTTTTCGATCTGCGCGACTGCTGTCCAGTCGTTTATGAAAGCGTTGTACGCCATGTGTTCGAGCCCAATGTGCAACGAGCACGCCAGCATGCGCTCCTCGAAGTGATGTGGCGCATAGCCGATGGCGCGCCAACGATTCCAGAGCTCAGTTCGCACTAATCCAATGTCGAGTTGCGGGTACCAATCGCGCCAAAATTCCACCAGCGCGAGTTCGTACAGATGGTCGCCGTAGATGGCGCAACCCCAATCGAAAACGCCAGTGATGCGGTTGTCGAGCACGTGTACGTTGCGGTTGATCAAATCGCAATGCGCCACGTTTTTTGTAACGTCGTTCTTTGCTAGTGAGTCGAGCAAAGCTACGCCCCACGCGAATGTTGTCGTCGCCGCATCGTTAGTGGCTAACGCTTTACTCCATCCGTAGATGCGTCGCGCCGGATCATCGAAGGTCACGTTCATGAGGTAGTCCCGCCAAGTTTTGTGCGTTGTCACGCCACTCGATGACCACAATCCCCATCCTGAATCCGAGGGAAGTTGCACCCGGCGCATGGCCTCGATTGTGTCAGCGAGCGAGCCCACGACTGTCGTCCATCCGCGAGCATCGCATTGCTCGAGCGGAGTGCCGAATGAACGCGTAGATATGGCGTAAAAGCCATCAAAGGCGCTGCCGATGTCGATCACTTCTGGCACCGGCAAATTCGGCGCCGCCCACTCGAACGAACGGCGGTCTTTGTCGAAATCTTCGACGTGCAATCCAAATCGCACGACGTAGTCGCGCCCGTCAACTTGGTAGCCAAAGCAACGCGACCAGGCGCCTTCGCCCGCCACTTCAACGTTGCCGACTGCCAATCCCAACGCATCCACGAGAAACGATCGGGCGTCGGCTTCGGTGACAGGCACGATCGTGAACGTTACTGGCGATAGCGGTGCACTGAATTGATAATTGTGGGACAACGTCGTGTTCAACTTGGCTGAGGCGCTAGAACTCAAGACATGCCGTGTCACCAAAACCAAAAGGGTTGCCCATGATCGTTGGCAAACTCGTTGTGGGCGGCCGAGCGGTTGCCGAATGCGAACGGACGATCACTTTCGGCGAGCGCTTGAAGGGTCTCATCGGACGCCGCGACCTCGACGGGGCAATGTGGTTCGAGCCGGCGAACGGCGTGCACACGATGTTCATGCGTTTCCCGATCGAGGTGGCCTTCTTGGATGCCCGAGGCAACGTAGTGCGGGTCACCCGCGTGCGGCGATGGCACACTGGTGTGTCAATGCGCAAAGCTCGCTCTGTCGTCGAAGCGCAAATCGGTCAATTCGAAAAGTGGGG
Organism: Acidimicrobiia bacterium; assembly: GCA_043782545.1. Classification (GTDB taxonomy): domain Bacteria; phylum Actinomycetota; class Acidimicrobiia; order Acidimicrobiales; family JBBRKR01; genus JBBRKR01. The sequence continues at coordinate 1,561 of JAYWAI010000372.1, read as the reverse complement.
TATTGCCGTTGGCTCAGTGGTGGCGTTTGCTTCCAACCGCGAGTAGTCGCCGCGTCACCGGCCCAGGATCCGGGGTAAGGCGTCGTGACCAATCGCGGCCATGATCGGGTTGTTGGCTGAGCCATGTAAGTAGGCGAGGGTCAGGGTGAGTGCCCAACCGCGTGCTCTAGCCCACGTGGCGTCATCGATGTCGCCGGCAGCGGCACGGAAAACCGATCGCTCAGGTTCGTCAAAAAAGGTCCAACCAATGAAGAGGTCGGTGGCTGGATCGCCGCTGCACAAGTCGCCGAAATCGATCACGGCGCTCAAATGACCCTTGGTATCCACCAAGAAATTCGCCGGGTGCAAATCGCCGTGAACCCATACGGGTGCTTGATCCCACGGCGTCGTGAGTTTCAACAATTCCCACAATTCGCTGACCGGGCCAGTGTCGATAATGTCGGCGAGTTGAGTCATCCGTTCGTGGTTCGCCGCATCGCGGTCAAGCAATGGAACGCCTCGCCACTGGTTTGTCGGAGCGTCGAACGGTGCCTGGCGTTGCAACGCTCGCAAAAATTCGCCCAGTGATGGCGCGATGGACGCCTTGTCTAGGTGTGGCGCGGTGGCCGCCATCTCACCCGGCAGGTACGGGCATATGCTCCACACAAACGGGTAGTCGTCCGCCGGTTCGCCCCGACGCACCGGAGCCGGGATCGCGATCGGTAGGCGAGTTGCGAATTCGGGCAGCCACCGCAGCTCATGTTCGACCAGCGGAGCGGCCATTGCGCGGCGGGGCAGTCGCACAGTGTGGTGATCGCCCAATCGGTAAATCACGTTGTCCCAACCGTTGGCCATCAGTGTCAATGGCAGCAACGCCAGATCGGGGTGCTGTGCGTCGAGTAGTGAGCGCACCAAGTTGACGGAGACGTCAACTTCAGCATTGGGCATGTTGTCGGCGGGCATAGATGTCCTAGGGTGGCGAGATGAGCGGCGGCCTAATTCTCGTGGCTACGCCTATCGGCAATCTACGCGACCTGCCGCCACGTGCTGTTGAGGTGCTCGGCGATGCCGATGCGATTTGTTGCGAAGACACCCGCCGCACGGGCCTGTTGTTGCAGCATTTTGGACTGGCGAAAAAACGTCTGATTCGATGTGATGATCACACCGAGTATGAACTCACTTCACTCATTGTGGATCGCGTGGCACGTGGCGAAACAATCGCCGTAGTCACCGACGCTGGCACGCCAGGTATCAGCGATCCGGGCCAACGGCTGGTGGCGGCAGTGAGTGATGCGGGGCTGCACGTTTCGATCGTGCCAGGCCCCGCCGCCAGCATTGCTGCGCTGGTGATTTCGGGCTTGCCTACCGACCGATACGCCTTCGAAGGATTCCTGTCACGCAAGGCGGGCGAGCGAGCTGAACATTTGCAATCGGTTGCCGCCGATCGACGCACGTTGGTTTTCTACGAGGCGCCGCACCGGCTGAGCGCCACGCTGCAAGTAATGGCCGCGGTGTTTGGCAACGATCGACGCGCCGCGCTAGTGCGCGAGCTCACGAAGTTGCATGAAGAAGTGGTGCGTGG
>JAYWAI010000371.1:0-3876 GCA_043782545.1 Acidimicrobiia bacterium | reverse complement strand
TTTTGAGCCGTAGTCGCATGTCGGCCCGTTACTTTAGCCTGCTACGGTGACGTTGCCGTTCGTTCCGTATTCGACGCGGTCGAGCCCGAGCCAACTAGCCATGGCGTCGAGCTCTGCGTCGAGGCGTTCCAATACGTCAGCGGCATTGACGTTGGGTTCTAGGAATACGCCATGGGCGCGCAGCACGCCGGCGTGCCGATCGGCTTTGAGATCCACGCGGCCTACCAGCTGATCTCCAACCAACAGCGGCAATACGTAGTAGCCGAAGACACGTTTGGCCGGCGGAGTGTAAATCTCGATTCGATAGTGAAAATCAAAGAGGCGCTCGGCTCGTGGCCGAAACCACACGACTGGATCAAAGGGGCTCAAAAGCGCACAGGCGTCAATGGTTTTGGGCACCTTGGCATCACGGTGGACGTAGGCCGCATCTTTCCAGCCTTGCACGGTGACTGGAATCAACGTGCCTTCGTCAATGAGGTTTGGTAGGAGGTCTTTGGACTTGGTGAGGTTGAGTCGGTAGTAGTCGCAGAGGTCTTTCAACGTGCCGATGCCGTGGTGCCGTGCCGAGCGCCGCAACAGTTCGCTCCGGGCGTCGCTCTCACTCGGTGTCGGCCGCGCCAATATTGCGGCCGGGATGATGCGCTCAGGCAGATCGTAGAGTCGAGCGAAGTCGTTGTGCCGACGAGTCGCTGTGAGCTCGCCTGTCCAAAACAGCCATTCGAGCGCAGCCTTGCCTTGATCCCAATCCCACCAGGAGCCCTTTTTCCCGGTTCGGGTTTTTAGATCACCAGACGCAATAGCGCCATGTTTCGTGATGTGCGCCAGCACACTATCGACAAAATCGGGTTGCTCGGCACGCACTTTGGCGATCATGGCCCACGGCTTGTGATCCCGATTGCGCACCATTTTCCACCGCCACAACGGGTGCATTTCAGTAGGGATATGTGACGCCTCGTGGGCCCAAAATTCGAATAGTTCGCCACGTCGGGTGGCGTTGGAAATCAGGTCTCGTGGGTGAGCGCCGAGGCGAGCAAACAACGGCAACTCCTGGCTGCGCACTAGCACGTTGACTGAGTCAATCTGGAGTAGGCCTATGTCGTTGAGTACGGCATCGAACTGCTTTTTAGCAATGGCGCCACTGGGGCGTTTCCGACCAAACCCTTGTGCGGCAAGGGCTATTCGGCGGGCTTGCCCGGCGTCAAGAGTGTTGGTGCGAAGTGCCATGTGTAGATCAGCTGCCGCGTAACTCTTTGGTGACCACGATCATGTCGGCTGGTTTGCTGGCGTCGATGGCGTCGATCCCAAACGCCATGAGTGTGCGGTAGTAGGCCGGGTTTTCGAGCTTGTTGTCGTCGGGCCACACCCACACTGCGATCCCTTCTTGGTGAGCCTTGTCGACCAACTCTTTGGTGAGCACTTTCACCGCGCCGTACACCGGAGGGATCTGCATGATTTTGAACATCGGATCGAGCGTTTTGCCCTGCAATACGTAAGCGGTGAGCGCGCTGAGGCCGGGGCTCACGGCGACGGTTGGCGCAATCCGGTGGAATTCGGCGACGACCGAATCGTCGAAGGACACCACGATCGCTTGATCGTTCTTGTGATGGATATCCAAAAGGCGAGCAAGCTCGGCAGCGGCCGGAAATGCGTCAGACCCTTTGCCCTTGATTTCAATATTGACAATGGCGTCGGGATATTTGGTGATGAGTTCCTCAAAGCCGATAACTCGAAAATCATCCGGCGCATAGCCAGCCGGCGCCGGCTTGACGCCAGTGCGAACACCCCGGTACGTGTAGTCGGCATCGGGCCGTGGGTCACACGGCCAACAACCGGGTACAAACCAATACGCGTTGTCGAGTTTCTTGATTTCCTCGAACGTCATGTCGGCCACTTTGCCGGTACCCGGCGTTGTTTTGTCGACCGTGTCGTCATGTTGGACGATGAGCACACCGTCTTTAGTGAGCTGCACATCGGTATCCAAAATGTCGATGCCAGCGGCGACCGATTCGGTAAAGCCGTACATCGTGGAATGAGGGTGGTCTACGTCGCCGCCAGCGTGGGCCATGTTGAGCGCCTTGAGCTTCATGGCATCAGCGACCGTGGCCGCGAATCGCGGCGCGATGGTCGTGGTGCTTGCGGGCGCAGTGGTCGTGGGCGCAATCGTTGTCGTGGCATCGGTGGTTGATGCGCTCTGACCGCTCGTTGACGACGTCACCGATTGGTTCGTAGTTGCCGTCGTTGAAGGTTTCGACGGCGAGCACGCGCTGGCACCGAGGCTCAAGGCGACCACAGCAACGAACACCACGCGTGCGCAAAGTGGTGGCTTCCGGAAGGCAATTGCAGGCGCCGAAAATGTCATACCGAAATCATGGCATGTAGGAACTGCACACCGATGTGTTGTCGTCTAACGTTTGTGTTCGGTTCATCTATCGGGAGGCCCACCCATGATTGATCTCGACGTCGTTTCGCCACAAGGTGAGTCGCAGCCCAATTCCCAAAAAACGGGACTTGTCCGAGGTCTTGCCATAGCGCTCGTCGTGGCGCTCTTTGTTGGCCCAGTAATCGGCTACCGCCTCGGCCACAACGACAACGGCCCTGCTGCGGTTCGAGCCAAAACCGATGCTGGTGTGACTGCCCCCGATGCCACGACCACTGCCGCGTCAGCCGCAGCGGCGTCAACCACGCTTGTCACGCCAATGGCGCAAGCCAAGGTAGCCAGCGCTGGCATGCCCGCAGTCGAAGGGCCATACCAACAAAACCTTTTATTGCTTTTCGCCGAGACCCGTGGCGAGATTGGCCTGCGGGTTTACACCTCTACATCGGGGCTGTATCCGTGTTCGCAAGGGGCATGGTGCCCACCGGCACGGTGCACGAGTCAGCTCATGGTAGAAGTCAGCAACGCAACGGTAGCGGCCACGGTTGGCCTAGCCGATGTCGGCCTTGACCCGAAGGAATCAGCGCTGGTCAGATTCGAAGGTCTACAAATTGTGGGTGCGGCGGAAGGGTCGCCGTTCCTGGTCGCCAACGTGGCAGCGGGGCCAACCGTCGACCTCGTTCGGGTCTCATTCGGCGATCTCGGGCAGTCCCTCGGCGCAGTACATGATGGGCGAGCGGTGGTCGTGATGGCACTTCCGTCAGGGAAATTCGCCACCGACCCCAACGCAGAATTCCAAGCCTTCCAGCAAATACAGATTTCGATGACGCCGGTCGTGAGTGGCGTCGACGGCACCAAGGTGACGATTCCCGGAAGCCAGATGTGGGGCGCACCGTCATCTGCGTGCATACAACCGCCACCGACCCCACCCAAGCTGCCCGAGCCGACAGGATCAGCTCCCGCTGATGCAGTCGCGGCCAAGGCAGCCGTCATCGACGCATTCACAAAGGCCTTCCACGGCGGAGACCAAGCCGCCGCTCGTGCGCTCGTCGAGGATGGTGACGTGTTGGCCGCCGTGATGGACGCAGCATCCAAAACTTTCGCCGACGCGGTCAAAACGTCACGGGCCGAAGTCAACGATTTTGTGTTCGTCGACGATCACACTGCTGCGGTTATATTCACGGTCTCGTACGAGTTGTCACCCGGCTCGGGCACATCGCAAATAGGTCCAAACTTGGGGTATGCCCGGTTGATTAACGGCACATGGGTCGTGGCTCGGGAATCGTTTTGCCAAGTGCTCAGCATTGCGGCGCCGTGCCCGCCGAAGTAGTACCGACCGCCTCGAGCAGCCCTATTTTTTGTTGAGACGATCTAAAACTTCGGCGTGCAAAATACCGTTGGTGCTGACCGCCGAGCCACCGCCCGGTTGAGCGATTCCGGCCAAGTCAGTAAAGGTCCCGCCGGCCTCCTCGACAATGATTTGTAGCGCGGCCAAATCCCAC
>JAYWAI010000370.1:0-3883 GCA_043782545.1 Acidimicrobiia bacterium | reverse complement strand
ATCGCCAAATCGCACAGTTGGCCGCAGATTTCTGCCGCCAACGATTCAGAAGGCGCCTCCACCATGACTCTGACAACCGGCTCTGTACCACTCGGCCTAACCAAGATGCGCCCGCGTCCGGCCATCGTGAATTCGGCCTCCGATATTGCCTGCGCGAGGGCAGGCATCACGTCAAAACCCTTAAATGGCAATTTGACGCTCCGCAAGACTTGCGGCAGCCGAGTCATCGAGTCAGCCGCCAAGTCACCCAATGATCGACCCGATCGTTTTACCGTGTCACACAGTTGAATTCCTGTGAGCACTCCATCGCCAGTAGTGGCAAGGTCCCGGAAGATCACGTGGCCCGATTGTTCGCCACCCAGCGACAAGCCATCGCGGTCAAGCGCCTCGATCACGTATCGATCGCCAACAGCAGTCTCAATGACGCGAATTTCTTCACGTTCCATGGCCAGACGAAATCCGAGATTCGTCATGACGGTCACCACCACCGCACCGCCGGCAAGCCGCCCTGTCGAATGTCGGTCCTTGGCCAGAATCGCAATGAGGTGATCGCCGTCGATGAGTGCTCCTTTGGCATCGACCGCCAGCATCCGATCCGCGTCACCGTCAAAAGCAAGGCCGAGATCAGCACCGAGCCTGACCACTTCGCGTTGCAATTGTTCAGGATGGGTCGACCCGCTTGACGCGTTGATATTGACGCCATTCGGCGAGGCATGTATCACGGCTACCTCGGCGCCCAGACGCCGAAACACTTTAGGAGCGATAGCAAATGCCGCCCCATGAGCACAGTCGAGCACAACCGAGAGCCCAGAAAGATCACGACCAGAAATGCTGTCAACGAGATGGAATTCGAATCCCGAGTCCGCATCGGTCACCGCCGAAATATTGCCAACGCGTTCGCCGTGAACGTTTCGGCTTTCAGCGTCCTTCAGCAATCTGTCCAATTCGAATTCGAGTGAGCGCTCGATCTCATCGGACAGTTTCAGACCGCCAGGCAGAAAAAACTTAATTCCATTATCGGCGAATGGATTGTGGGACGCTGAAATCATTGCTGCCGCAACGTTCTGCTGCTGAGATATCCATGCCAGATGCGGCGTCGGTACGACACCCACAATCCCGACGTTCCATCCTTCCGACGCCATCCCCGCCGCCAGAGAATTTTCTATGAGCGAGCCAGAAATGCGGGTATCGCGCCCGATTACCAGCCGATCTCCCGGAAATACTCGCGCCGCGGCCCGACCCAGAGCAAGCACCAGTTCGGGAGTGAGTTCGGTGTTGGCGACGCCACGTACACCGTCAGTACCAAATCGGAGAGTCATGTTGGCAATCGAGCGCGGTGCGAAATGCTCCGCAGCGATTAACGCTTGGAGTACTGGGGAGCCTTACGGGCCTTCTTGAGACCGTATTTCTTCGACTCTTTTTCACGCGAATCTCGAGTGAGGAAACCAGCCTTTTTAAGAGTGCCACGAGCCTCAGGATCAAGCTCCACCAAGGCGCGGGCAATACCTAGCTGAAGGGCCCCGGCTTGGCCCGAAATGCCGCCGCCATCAAGCGTGGCATCGATGTCGTAAGCCTCGACAGTCTGTGTGGTCTTGAGAGGATCCACAATGAGCATCTGCTGGGTGCGTGATGGGAAGTAGTCGGCCAGCGTGCGGCGATTGATGGTGAACTGACCAGTGCCGGGGCGCAGGCGAACTCTCGCCACTGCTGATTTACGACGACCTGTTGCTTGAACGAGAGGCTTGGGCACGATAACTCCTTACAAACGAGCCCGAGCGCCAGCAACCTCAAGGGGTTGCGGTGCCTGAGCGGCGTGGGGGTGATTGGGGCCGGCGTATACCTTGAGCTTTTTAAGCTGAGCACGACCAAGACGGTTGTGGGGGATCATGCCCCGGACAGTATTGCGAACCGTATCTTCGGGGTTGCGCACCATGGCGTCGGCGTACGTCTCTGAGGTCAAACCGCCCGGATAACCCGAGTGACGATAGATGTTCTTATTTGCGGCCTTGTTGCTCGTCAGCACGACCTTATCGGCGTTAACGATGATCACGTGGTCGCCCGTGTCAATGTGATTGGCGAACGTCGGCTTATGCTTGCCGCGCAACACGCGAGCGACCTCAGTCGATAGTCGGCCGAGCACGAGGCCTTCTGCATCAATCACGTGCCATGCACGTACAATTTCGCTGGCTTTAGGGGAGTAAGTAGACACAATTCAGGCTTTCTAGGCAGACCAGTTTCGCCTACAGCAAACCTGGCACTTCATCTCATGCAATCTTCGCAGCTCAATCGGCGACAAAGGCGACTCGCAAGACTACGACGTTTGCTGCGCTACAAGCAAGTGCACGACGAAATTCGTTCAGGGATGAACTCGTCGCCCGTCGTAACGGACTTCCATGAGATACAAACCGTGTGCTGGGGCCAGGTCGGGCATTCGTACACGATCGCGTTTCGCCAGCAACCCCATCACATCGCCGGGGGTGAGATCACCACGCCCGACGACGGCCATCATGCCCACGAGTGCTCGCACCTGTTGGTGACAGAAGGCATTCGCAACTATGTCAAACTGCAGCATCCCGTCGATCGACGCAGTCCAATCTGCTGAGAACACGTGCCGAACCGTCGAGTTGTTGGGCGGAGGAGCCTGTCGACAAAACGCGGCGAAGTCATGCTCTCCAATGAGCGGGTCGCAAGCCATCTTCATCGCCGACAGATTGAGCGATCCTGACACGTGCCACGCCCGCGACGCCAAGAATGGATCCGGGTCGTTGGTGTTCAGCATCAAGTATCGATAGCGACGGCTCGTCGCTGATCTGCGGGCGTCAAATGCGTCAGCCACAATGGCGGATGCGACCACCACAATCGACGGTGCACATAGTGAATTGATGCCCTTGACGAGTCGACGCAACATCGTTTCATCGAAGGCGTCGTGGACGGGAAACGACACGACCTGTCCGTGGGCATGGACACCAGCGTCGGTGCGACCAGCGACGGTGAGTTTGACCTGCGTTTGGAGCACCGTTTCGATGGCAGCCGCCAGATCAACAGACACCGAACGAATGTTCCGGTTCTGTGCCCAACCTTTAAATGGGGTTCCGTCGTAAGCAACGGTGAGGCGTACCTTCACGGTGCCTCAACACACGATCTTGTTACACGAGCTCGATGCGTGCCATTGGTGCATTATCACCTTGACGGGGACCGAGCTTCAAAATGCGAGTGTATCCACCGGGACGATCTGCGTAACGAGGACCGATTTCAGCGAACAACTTGTGCGTCATGTCCTTGTCAAGGATGAACGAGACCACCTGACGCTGCTGATGCAGTCCGCCCTTCTTCGCCTTGGTGATCATCTTCTCGGCGATGGGCCGAAGTGCTTTTGCCTTCGCCTCTGTGGTGACAATTCCTTCGGCCGCTATTAACGATGCGACAAGGTTCGCCATCATCAGGCGTTGGTGAGCTGCATTACCGCCAAAGCGGCGACTGCGACGTGGGGTTGCTGGCATGGTTGGGCCTCCTAGCCCCTGTTGCGCAGCGACAGGCCACGCTCATCAAGCTTGACGATCACTTCATCGAGCGACTTCTGCCCGAAGTTGGTAATCGCCAACAAATCATCCTCTGACTTCTGCAACAACTCGCCGATCGTGTTGACCTGGGCACGCTTGAGGCAGTTACGTGGCCGCTCGGAAAGATCGAGATCCTCGATCGGCAACGCCAAGTCACTCGACTGTGTCGTCTCGTCAATAATTTCTGCAAGTTGCAGACCGCGGGGCGATTCACTCATGTCTGCTACGAGCGATACAAGTTCGCGCAACGTCGCACCCGCTGATGACAATGCATCCTTCGGGGCAATCGATCCGTCGGTCTCAATATCGAGAACCAAGCGATC
>JAYWAI010000369.1:0-10297 GCA_043782545.1 Acidimicrobiia bacterium | reverse complement strand
CTCCCACGTGCCGCCCATGGCAGCGCGCAGCCATGTCACACGATCGGCCATCGCAATGCCTTGTGGTGAGGGAATCTCCATCACCGCTGGATCGATGGCGGCCGCCGTACCCCACCGAGCCGCCAGTGGTTCAGCAGTCTGCTGCGTACGAAGCAGTGGGCTCGAGAACAACGACATCGGGCCCTGCGGCGCGACGATATCGGCCATGGCGATTGCTTGGGTGCGACCGACTTCGTCGAGCCCCGGGTCGTTGGCGATATCCCAGCCCGCCTCCGCCCGCCCATGGCGAATCAACAATACGCGATTACTCAAAATGGCACGCCAGCCAATGTCGACTCGTGAATCCCGCCAGGAGCTCCGGCGCGAATAAACCATTCGGTACCAAACGCCGACGCGAATACTTCGTCAGGCATCTCCATGAAGAACGACGAATCACTGATTTGGCTCGCGTGGCATTTGATCGATGCGCGCTTTTGCTGAATGAACTTAGTGACATCGATGCGCGTGGTGAGTTCAGCCTCTGGCGTGCCGAATGGATTGCCGTCATCGGCACCGTCATCGGGGTTCCAATCCGGCACATTGGACTCGCCGCCGGACTCAAGGGCGGCCGCGCGTTGCAACGCGAACATTCGCACCATTTCGTCGCGGTTCATGGTGGCTTCGTACACGTGTGGCGTGCCTGCCAGCTCAGCGGCACGGTGCCCAATACGGTGCACAGCAATGTGGTCGGGGTGGCCATAATTGCCGTGCCAGTCATACGTCAAAAGCGTGTCGGCGGTTTCTTCTCGCAAGATTTTCGCCAAGCGCTCCCCTGCATCATCCAAGTCGGCTCGCATAAGGCAATTCGGGTCGTTGTTTTGCTCCCAACCGGTCATACCCGAATCCACATACCCCATGAACTCCACCCGGTGAATACCCAAAGCTGCGGCCGATCGAGCGAGTTCTTTGGCCCGGCGATCAGCCAGCGATTCGCCGTCAGCGAGGTCGTCGGGTTTTTCGCCATACTCGCCGCCAGTGCCCAGCACCAGCACCACCCGGTGCCCAGCGGCTGACGCGGCAGCCAGTGATCCGCCGGTGGCTATCGATTCGTCGTCAGGATGTGCATGAAACGCTACGAGGGTACCCATTCGGGAAATTGTAGGCGGGCGACGGTACGTAACAACGGCCGAGTTATTTGACCGCGCCTGACGCCTTCAAGCCGTCAATCGTGGCGTGGTCAAGCCCGAGCCAATCACTCAATACCTCGGCGGTGTGTTGCCCAGCGTGCGCCGGCGGGCGTTGGATAGATGGTTCGGTGCGGCTAAATCGGGGTGCCGGCGACGGTTGGCGTACGCCGCCCGAGGTCGTGAAAGTGCCGCGTTCCACGTTGTGAGGGTGCTGAGCGGCCTCGCTCATTTTGAGCACCGGCGCAAAGCACACGTCGGTGTGTTCCATGATGTCGCACCACTCCGATCGAGTCTTGCCTAGGAACACTTCCTTGAGACGAGCCTTGCGCGGCACCCACGTACTTTGATCCATCTGATTGGCGAAAGCTGGGTCATCTGACAGCCCTGTGAGCCGCAAAAGTTCGGCGTAAAACTGCGGCTCGATCGAACCAATTGAAATATATTCACCATCGGAACATTCGAAAACGTCGTAGAAATGCGCGCCCGTGTCAAGCAAATTGGTGCCGCGATTTTCGGTATGAACTCCCATGGCCGCAAAGGCATGAAACATGGTCATGAGCACCGCAGAGCCATCGACCATGGCCGCGTCAATCACCTGGCCTAGACCGGATCGTGTTGCCTCGAGCAGACCGCACACCACGCCGTACGCCAGAAACATGCCACCGCCACCGAAGTCGCCAACCAGGTTGAGCGGGGGCATCGGGCCTTCGCCTACGCGCCCAACGTGGGCCAAAGAGCCCGACAATGCGATGTAGTTGATGTCGTGCCCAGCGGCTTGGGAGTACGGCCCAGTTTGGCCCCAGCCGGTCATGCGGCCGAACACAATCTTGGGGTTCCGGGCCATGCACACATCGGGGCCGAGGCCGAGGCGCTCCATGACACCGGGTCGGAAGCCTTCGATGATGGCGTCAGCGTTTTCGACCATCTTTAACACGGTTTCAACGCCATCAGGATTTTTCAAGTCGACGCCAATCGAACGTCGGCCCCGGTTGAGCACGTCGAGCGATGGGATTGCAGGGTCAGCGCCGCGCACAGCCTGGGCCCGGTCAACGCGAATCACGTCGGCACCCATGTCGGCCAACATCATGGCGGCAAAGGGGCCCGGCCCGATACCCGCTATTTCGAGAACTTTGAATCCAGTCAGCGGTCCAGTCATGCCGGGCACTCTAGAACGGCGATCGCGATTGTTCGAATCATTCGCCGCTGTGAGGAGCGACGGTCACGATCTGTGCGAAGGCTCCGGTGGGCTAGTCGTGGCGATGGCAGAAGTCGGCGATCGTGGCGACGATTTGAGGGATGAGCGCAATGGGCATGTCGTGACCCATTTCGGGTACGAGTACGAGCTCGCAACCCGGCACAATTTCGGCGAGCCGTTCGCTGCCCGACGGTTGGATGAGCGTGTCGTCGAGGCCATGTAGCGCCAGTGTCGGCACGCTGAGTGTGGCCAACGCGGCCTCCCGATCGCCCGAGACAATGATCGCCGCCATCTGACGAAAGGCACCCTCAGGGTGGTACGCCCGGTCGTATTGCACGGCCTGTTTGCGGGCAACGAGATCGGCGTCGAACAGCGTTTTACTCGAGTACACCTTTGAGCTGGCAACCCCTTGCTCGATGTAGGCGTCACGATCCGCCGGGGGCGCGGCCATAAGCGCGGCGTTGGCTTCTGGCGTCGAACGCCCGAAGTCACGAGCGCCAGTGCGTGACATGATCGAGACCATCGAAAGGCAGCGATCGGGCATGTCGATGGCAAAGGTTTGGGCAATCATCCCACCCATCGATGCACCCACGATGTGTGCGTGCTCAACGTCCATATCGTCAAGCACCGTGGCACCATCACGAGCCATATCGCCGAGCGTGTAGGGCGCTGGTTTGGACGGCGCGCCGTCGAACCATGTCGAAAGTCCGACGTCGCGGTTGTCGTACGTCAGCACAAAAAATCCGGCTTCGACGAGTGCATCGATGAACTCGGGATGCCACCACACCATCTGCGATGTAAACCCGTTGACGAGCAACATCGCAGGTTTCGAGGCGTCGGACGCGTCGCCGAAAAAGGCGTACTCGATTTCGACGGGTGATGGACCGGAATGGTTGATGGCGCGAGGCATAGTTAGGCAATCTACGCTCGACGAAGTTTGCATGGCGTGATCGAGCCGCGGTTACGCCGACTTCGGGGAATTTGAGGAGACACGATGACTACCTTCGGCGTCCACATTGGGCTTCAGGAAACAACCACCGATGAGGTGCTGGCACTGTACCGAAAGATCGACCAATTGGGGTATGGCTGGATCAGCGTGTGGGACCACTTTTATTCGGCCAATTTGCTCTCGCCGGAGTGTTTTGAAGCCGTTGCGATGCAAGCGGCCATGGCAATGGTGACCAAGCGGGTGCGCATTGGCTCACTGGTCTATTCGATTGGCTACCGGCACCCAGCCGTGATTGCCAAGGCACTCACGACTATCGACCACCTGTCTGGTGGGCGAGTTGATGTGGGACTCGGCGCCGGTTGGCACGAGCCGGAATATCGCGCGTACGGCATGGACTTCCCCTCGTTGACTACGCGCTTCGAGCAACTCGACGAAGGCCTACAGGTCCTCAAGGGTTTGCTGCATTCCGACGTCGGAAATTTTGAAGGCAAATATTTTTCACTCAACGACGCCCGAAATGAACCCAGACCAGTACAGGCAAAAATGCCGATTTGGATCGGAGGCGGCGGTGAGAAGAAGACACTGCGTTTGGCGGCGCGTCATGCCGACGGATGGAACGTGCCGTTCGTGAGCCCTGAGGCGTTCGCTCGAAAAGTCGGCATTTTGCACGAGCATTGCGCCGATGTGGGTCGTGACCCGAGCGAAGTGCGATGCACGGTCAACGTGGGTATTGCGTTCACAGAAGACTCGCTCCAAAAACAATTTGGGAAGATCGCCGAAGGCGTGCGACCCGGCGTGCTCATCGGGTCGGATCAACAAATGATTGATCGCATTGGGGAATACGAAGCCGCCGGGGCTACGCAAATCAACCTCGCGTTACGAGCCCCATTTGAACCGGAAACTCTCGACCGATTTGCCGCCCTGTTAGGGCTCGAAAGCGCCGCTTCGTGACAGAGTCGCCATCGCCGGGGCAACGTGTTCGAGCTGTTGCGCCAGGGCGGGTCAACATCATTGGCGATCACACCGATTTCACTGGCGGACTGGTGTTCCCCATGGCCATCGCCAATTCGGTCATCATCGAAGGAGAGCGTGGAGGCGACGTTGTACGGCTCACATCCGACTCGCAAGCCGAGCCCGCCGTGGTGCCGCTGGGTAACACATCGCCAGACGGGATAGCACCGGATTGGGCGCGGTATGTCGCTGGTGTTGTGGCCGAGATGCAACCAACGGTTGGTTTCGTGGGTCACGTCACGTCGACCGTCCCGCCGGGAGCTGGATTGTCGTCAAGCGCAGCGTTGGAGATTGCGGTCGCGCTCGCTCTGGGCTTCGACGGCCCGCAGATTGAGTTGGCCCAATTGGGTCGCCGAGCCGAGCATTGGGCATCTGGTGTGCCGTGCGGAATAATGGATCAGCTGGCGTCGGTTTGTGGCCAGGCCGGACGGGCTCTGATGATCGATTGCCACACGCTTGACGTCACGCCAGTGCCGCTTCCCGAAGGCATCGACGTGGTCGTGATTCACTCCGGGCAACATCGGACACTTGCCGGATCGGGCTATGCCGATCGGGTGCGTCAATGCCGCGACGCCGAGGTTGCTGTTGGGCCGTTACGACTTGCCGGGCTCGACGATCTAGCGCCGCTGGCGCACGACACCATGTTGCTTCGGCGGGCGCGTCATGTGATCACTGAGAACTTGCGAGTGCGTCTGTTTGCTGCCGCCCTCGCAAGCGTCGAAATGGTCGTGGCCGGCGGCATCATGAACGATTCGCACGCCAGTTTGCGCGACGACTTTGAGACGTCGACGCCCCATGTCGATGCGCTTGTAGCGTCGTTGCAGCAACAGCCCGGCGTCTACGGCGTGCGCATCACCGGTGGAGGCTTTGGCGGCTGCGTCGTGGCGCTGACCGAGCCCGGGGCCCTTGACAATTCGTGGGGCTCCGCTACCTGGCATGTCAACCCGTCCCCCGGCGCCCGCGTCGAAGTGCGCTAGCGCCTAGGCAATTTTTTTACGCATGCAGAAACTGGTGTTAGGCGACAGGACATAATCGCCCCAACGATCGCATTCAGCGAATCCACATCGTTGGTAGAGGCGGATTGCCGACGGGCTGCGTTGCCCAGTTTCTAAACACAGGTCGGTGAGGCCAAGCGAGCGAGCTTCGTTTTCCAACGCCTCGATCATTATTTCGGCGTAGCGCATGCCGCGAAATTCAGGGCGGGTAAACATACGTTTGAGTTCGCCAAAACCAGGGGCAATCGAGCGGACCGCGCCGCAACTCACCGCAACCCCATCAAGGCGAGCGACAAGAAAAGCGCCGACCCCCGGCGACACATCCACATCGGAAAGTCCAAAATGTGTTTCACCGGGCCTGGGGTAATCCGCCTTCAAGTCCGCGTTGAGCTCATTGATCAGCGTCTGCGCGTCAGGGTGCGCGAGGTCGCACCTATGGATTGTCACACCAGGCCGTGAGCCAGGTTTGACCGAGGTCATTACTCTGTAAACCAAGATCGGCGATTGCGAGGCAACGGCGACCTACATGCGGCCGAGGAGCTCGGCTTTCTTGGCTTGAAACTCTTCCTCGCTCAAAATTCCTTGGGCACGGAGTTCGTCAATTTGGCGAATCTGTTCTGGGATCGTTGGCAGCACCGCCGTGTCGGCCGGCATGGCGGCAGGCGCAGGCGCGACCGGTACAGAGTGTTGATCAGCTGCGTTGCGGCCGATGCGATCGTACTTGCGATTTTCGTTGGCTTCCATCTGCCGATAGATCTCGTTTTGGACTACAGCGGGCTTGCGAATGTCAGTGAATTGTTGCTGACCGTCCTGCCCGCCTGACTCGATAATGAGATCGCCTGCGCCAAGTACCCGTTCAAAAATACTTTGATTAAAAATCACATTCATGACTTTGTCCAACGGAATTTCAATGCCGCTTTTGGCGAACACACCGTGTCGATACACCAACCGGTCGCTGGTAATCACAAAGTTGGTGGTCGACCATTTCATGTATCGACCCAACATCCACACCAGTGCCGCCACCACAAGGATGCCCGACATTATACGAAGAAAATTCTCGCCAAAGCTGTACGGCTCGGCGACTTTGGCGAGCACCACAATGCCGAGGGCGACTGCGGCCACCAACGTGGCGACGGGCCCGGCCAGAAACCACCAATGCGGGCGAAGGTCAAGCACGACCTCTTCGTTGTCGTTGAGCAGCTTTGTAGGAAATGACATAGGCCAAGAGTATGCGAAATTTTTGTCGGCCGCTGGCATTGGGTTGGTGGTACTCGCTCGTTTCCTTTGGTCGACTGGCTACGGATGCTGGCCGGTGAAATCGCACTGTGACACCCCTTGAGTAAGGTGGACCAAGTGAACCCGGCAGAACTCCTCCTCGGCCTCGATGAGCACCAGACCGTTGCGGTCACATCCGATGCTGCTCCGCTGTGTATTTTAGCCGGCGCTGGGTCGGGCAAGACCCGAGTGCTTACCCGTCGCATCGCGTACCGAGCAGCGATGGGGACGCTTGAGCCCAAGCACACACTTGCGGTGACCTTTACTCGAAAAGCAGCGTCAGAACTCAACGATCGCTTGCGGCATCTCGGATTGCGCGAACGACCGGCCGCTGGCACGTTTCACTCGCTCGCCTACGCCATGCTGCGCCAACGGTGGGCAGAAGCGAATCGCACGCCACCCGAGCTACTCGACCGCAAGAGCCGCATCCTGGGGCCAATGGTGTCGAGCAAGCGAAGCCTCGGCGTACAGGCCATCGACATCGCCACCGAGATCGAGTGGGCCAAGGCGCGCATGATTATTCCCGAGGAGTACGGCGCAGCGGTCAAAGCAGCTGCTCGTAAAACACCCACTCAACCTTCGATAGTGGCCAAGCTCTATGCCGAGTACGAGGAGACCAAACGCAAGAAGCGCATGGTCGATTTCGATGACTTGCTGGGTTATTGCGCGCAAGCTATGGAGCAAGAGCCTGAGTTTTGCAAGGTCATGCAATGGCGCTATCGGCATCTCTTCGTCGACGAGTTTCAGGACGTCAACCCGCTCCAACATCGGCTACTCGAAGCATGGCGCGGGTTGCGATCAGATCTCTGCGCCGTGGGCGACCCTAACCAAGCGATCTACGCCTGGAATGGAGCCGACTCCGACTTTCTGTGTCGATTCGATCGCTATTTCCCCGGCAGCGAGACCGTGTCGCTGATCGACAACTACCGTTCTTCACCGCAAATTTTGGCCGCAGCCAACGCTGTGCTGGCCTCCGGCGCCCCCACCGGCAACGACTCGCGCCTTCGGCCCCATGCCGAAGCCGGGCCGCTACCCACGATTCGATCGATGGCCAAAGACAGCGACGAAGCCACCGGCATTGCCCAAACCATCCGCCGCCAACACGACCGCGGCGTGCGCTACAACGACATGGCGGTACTCACACGCACCAACGCACAGCTCACGCTGATCACCGATGCACTCAACAAGTTGGCGATCCCGTTCCGGTCACGGGGCGGAGCCAACTTGCTCGAGCAACCCGAGGTTCGCACTGCGCTACAAACCCTGCGCCGAATCCCAGCCGGCATGGGGTTTGAAAACGCACTTAGTGATCTGGTCGATCCAGAGGTCCTCGACGAGCTCACGGACGATCGACGGGCCAACATAGAAGCGCTCGTACGTTTGGGTCACGACTACGCCATGATCGACAACCGGGCCAATGCTGATGGGTTCGCGGCGTGGCTCGCAGCATCGCAGCGCTCCGGCGATGCGCCGGGCGCGGCCGGAGTTGATTTAGCCACCTTTCACGCCGCAAAAGGGCTGGAATGGCCAGTGGTATTTCTGGCCGGCATCGAGCAGGGCTACGTGCCCATGGGCCAAGCCACATCAGCCGAGCAACGTGAAGAAGAATTGCGTTTATTGTACGTAGCGATCACGAGAGCCGAACGCGAACTCCATGTGAGTTGGGCTACCGAGCGCACCTTTGGCGAGCGCAAGGCGGCTCGGCAGCCCAGCCCTTGGTTGGCCGCCATCGACCTGGCAATTGAATCCATGCGCTCCGGTGCCGAGCCAGCCGACTGGCGATTGGCGCTGGCACGTACCCGTTCGGTTCGCAGCACTGGCCCCGGCGTGGCTCGGGCGCGATTGGCGGCTCCCGCATCTGATGACCCGCTGCTGGGTGCGCTCAAGGCATGGCGCGGCTCTACGGCCAAAGCAGCGAAGGTGCCGGCCTACGTAATTTTCAACGACGCCACGCTGTCGGAAATCGCCGCTGCCAAACCTCGAAACGAGGTCAGCCTGTTGACCGTGTCAGGCGTCGGGCCGGTCAAAGTGAGCCGCTGGGGGCAAACTGTGCTGGACATCGTGGCCGAGCACGCGTAAGCGGTTCTCCCAACGGTGGCTCGACGGCAGTCGCGGTGGTCGCGGTGGTCAACTCCGAGGTTTCTTAACTTTCGAGATCGAAAGTGGTAATCACGGGTGCGTGGTCGCTGGGTTGTTGCCCTTTGCGGGCTTCTCGATCGATGCGCACTTCGGTCACCTTGTCGGCGAGTGAGTCGGTCGCCAACACGTAATCGATCCGCATCCCTTCCTTTTTATGAAACGCCCCGTTGCGGTAATCCCAAAACGAATACAGGCCAGCCTCCACGTGATGGTCACGAAACGTGTCACGCAACCCCCACGACCGCACGTCAGCCAGGGCGGCACGTTCTGGCTCACTCACGTGCGTGGCGCCCGCAAACACCGCAATATCCCACACGTCTTTGTCTTCAGGGGCCACGTTGAAATCACCACCAACTGCCACCAAATCGGTGGGCGAACAGGTCGCCGCGAGGTGTGCTTTGAGACGCCCGAACCACCGCAACTTGTACTCATAATGCGGGTTGTCCAGCGCTCGGCCGTTGGGAACATAGACACTCGAAATACGCACGCCGTTGCATGTGGCTGAGATGAGCCGAGCTTCCACGTCGGGTTCGTCGCCATCTTGAAAACCAAGGGTCACATCGCTCAGACCCACCTTCGACAGGATCGCCACGCCGTTCCAGCGCCCTTCGCCGCAATGCACGGCCTCGTAGCCAAGCGCTTGCATCGCCAAATGTGGAAACGCATCTTGTGCCATTTTGGTTTCTTGGAGGAGCACCACCTCGGCGTTGTCGGCGGCGAGCCATTGCTCAACACGGGGCAGGCGGGCTTTGAGAGAGTTGACGTTCCATGTTGCGATTCGCACGAACAAAACCGTAGTCGGCGGCAGGCATCGTGGCGACTGGCAAGTACCATTCTGCTCAGTGAACACTGATATTTCTGCCGTTCTGTGGGATTTCGGCGGGGTCATCCTGTCGAGCCCATTCGAAGCATTCAACGACTACGAGGTCGCGGCTGGTTTGCCGAAGGATCTCGTTCGGACAATCAACGCCACCAATCCGAACACCAATGCGTGGGCCATGTTGGAGCGTTCCGAAGTCGACCACGGCGAGTTTTGCGCGTTGTTCAACGCTGAAGCGTTGGCGTTGGGCCACCAAGTTGATGCCGATAAGGTCATGCGAATGTTGCATGGCTCAGTGCGCCCCGAAATGGTTGCAGCACTCGACCGGGTCAAGGCTGCCGGATTCGCCACCGCGTTACTAACCAACAACTTCGTGTCGAACGCCACCAAAATCGACCCCAAGCGCGACGCTGAGATCCGCGCCATCATCGCCCGATTCGACGCCGTGGTCGAGTCCAGCGTGGTCGGCGTTCGCAAACCCGATCCGGCATTTTACGAGCGAGCCTGCGAACTCCTCGATGTGAAACCGTCAGCGTGCGTGTTCCTCGATGATCTTGGCGTGAATCTCAAACCGGCCGCAGCCATGGGGATGCGTACCATAAAAGTGCTCAACGCCGCGCAGGCCCTTGATGACCTCGAAGCCATCATCGGCATCGCATTGCGATGAGCATTTCGGGCGTCGACACGAGGGCCAACATGGTTCCGGACGCTGCGGTGCTCACCCACGTTTTACCGACGGCAACGCTG
>JAYWAI010000368.1:0-10317 GCA_043782545.1 Acidimicrobiia bacterium | reverse complement strand
GCCCGTGTGAGGCGTGTAAGGGGGCCGGAAATCCGTTCACTTCTCCTTGACACTCGAACAAGTGTTCTACTATAATAAGGCCATGTTTTCGGGGCTTGTAACAGCAATTGATGAGGTGGATGTTGACGCTTTCGCGTCGATGTCCGCCGCCGATCTTGCTACGGCGGCCCGCGAAGTTGCTCGGGCTAAGGCCCGCCTCGATTACGTGTTGACACGTTTGTATTCAGCCGTCGATGCGTCGAAATCGTTCCTGAGTGACGGCTCCAAAGACGCGGCTAACTGGTTGTCGAGCCGCACCGGCGACAAGATCGGTGCCGTGCGCGGCCGCGGCGAGCTCGGGGCAAAACTCGTGCAAGTACCCGTGATCGAGAGGGCGTTCGCGGCTGGTGATTTGTCGTTGACGAAGGTCGAGATAATGTCCCAGATCGTCGAGGCCAACACCGAGGAGCAAGCGGCGCTTGTTGATTCAGCGCGGCGCGTTCCCGTGCGCGATCTACCCGGCCTGGTACGCGAATTCAACAAAACCCACGGGGCGATCGAACCAGCAGTGGCGCGTGATGTGCAGTTCTCCGACCGCGGTGATCACGCTGTTGTCACTGCCACACTCGATCATGAAGGCGCCGCTGTCGTCGAGCAGGCAATCAGCCGCGCCATGACCGATATCGACATGCCAGCTGGCACACCGTGGGGGGAACGAGCCGCCAACGCGCTCTTAGCAATTTCCCGCTACTTTCTTGAGAATGTCGACGGTCCAGCGGCCGTTGGTGCCCGACCATTGGTCACGATCGTGGCGTCGCTTGACGAGCTCGAAACTCGCGCTGGTTACCAAATCGACCTCCCGGCCGATGTCGCTGAGCGGTCAGCGTTGGTACGCCGCCTGTGCTGCGACGCTCGCGTGAGTCGAGTCATTGTCGACAGCGAATCACAGCCAATCGACATTGGTCGCACCACACGCCTGATCCCGCCCCGAATGGCCTTAGAGATTGCCCGGCAAGACCTGCACTGTCGATGGGGCGAATGCCGCACGAAACTGTGGGCGTGCGAAAACCATCACGTCAAACATTGGGCCGATGGAGGCAGCACTTCGCTCGACAACCTTGTTTCCCTCTGCTGGTTCCACCACCACCTACTTCACGCCGATCATCGATGGCATCTCGCCCTGACACCCGACCGCTCACTCAAAATTTCATACGACGCAACACCCGCACTCGAGTCTCACCCCCGCGGCCTAGCCCGATGTTCAGGAAGCATGTCAGTCACGCGAGCGTTCCACGCTTCTTAGCTGAGGTGCCCGGCGATTGTGGCGGCCGCGTGGGTGACCGCGGCACCGTGGGCCACGCCGGGGCGGCGGGTCATGCGTTCGATTGGCCCGCTCACGCTCACCGCCGCCACGATTTCACCGCTGCGCGCCTGCACGGGCGCACTCACTGACGCCACGCCTGGCTCACGTTCGCCCACGCTTTCAACCCAACCGTGCTTGCCGATTTCGCCAATCAACACATGTCCGGCTGATCCACGATCTAGCGGCAACAATGCTCCAACCGGCACGATCGTGCGCAACTCGTGCGGCGCATCCAACGCCGCCAAACACAACCGCCGCGACCCTTGCTGCACGAACAATTGCACCGACTCGCCGGTTTTCTTGCGCAATATTTCCAGCGCCGGGCCCGCAAGCTCAACCAGTGGCATGTGAGCCGCAGCCGCCGCGCCGAGGCCGACAAGGCCCAGGCCGAGCAACACTCGGCCGTCGGCATCTCGGCGAACAAGCCCGTGGGTTTCGAGCGCCGAAACGAGCCGATACGCCGTGGCCCGAGGCATGCCGGTGACCGTGATTACGTCAGCCAGCATCAGCGGCCCAGAGCGCAGGGCGTCGAGAATTTCGATTGACTTGTTGAGAACACCGACACCGCTTACACTGTCCATCAGTTGAGAACGCTATCTCACATAGTGAGATTCACAAAATCCGGAGAAGGCAGCACATGAGCGCACCACGCACGTTGAGCCAAAAAGTTTGGGATCGCCACGTCGTGCGCCAGGGCGTCGACGGCGGCCAAGATCTGCTCTACATCGACTTGCATCTCGTGCATGAAGTCACCAGCCCACAAGCATTTGATGGCCTGCGCATCAGCAACCGCAAGGTGCGACGCCCCGATCTCACCGTGGCCACGATGGATCACAACGTGCCCACGGCACCAGTGCCCGCTGGCCAAGAAGACGAAATCAGCATCAAGCAAATGGCAGTGCTTGAAGCCAACGCCGCAGAGTTCGGCGTCACGCTCTACCCGACCAATCACCCCAAGCAGGGCATCGTGCACGTGATCGGGCCAGAGCAAGGCCTCACACTTCCGGGCATGACCGTGGTGTGCGGCGACTCGCACACCGCTACGCACGGCGCCTTTGGAGCCATTGCGTTTGGCATTGGCACCAGCGAAGTTGAGCACGTGCTCGCCACCCAAACATTGCCGCAAAACCCGACCAAAACCATGGCCGTCAACGTGGAAGGTGCGCCGCCTGATGGCGTCACCGCCAAGGACATCATCCTGGCCATCATTGGCCAAATCGGCACTGGCGGCGGCATTGGTTACATCATCGAATATCGGGGCGAAGCCATCCGAAACCTGTCGATGGAAGGCCGTATGACGATCTGCAACATGTCGATCGAAGCCGGCGCCAAGGCCGGGCTCATTGCGCCGGATCAGATCACGTTCGACTATCTCAGGGGCCGCGAGCACGCGCCAAACGCCGCCGAGTGGGATGCCGCTGTGGCCAGTTGGCAAGAACTCGTCACTGACGACGACGCTGCGTTCGACGCCGAAGTCACCATTGATGCGTCGACGCTCACCCCGTACGTTTCGTGGGGTACCAACCCCGCGCAAGTCATCAGCATCAACGACAACGTGCCCGACCCGGCCAGCTTCGCCGACCCGCAAATGGCCGAGGGCGCGCAACGCGCGCTCGACTACATGGGCTTAGTGGCGGGCACGCCGATCAAGCACGTCTCCGTCGACACCGTGTTCATTGGCTCCTGCACCAACAGCCGCATCGAAGACATTCGGGCCGCCGCCGCGGTAGCCCAAGGCCACACCGTCACCGTGGCCCGAGCCATGGTGGTCCCCGGTTCGTGGGCCGTGAAGGCACAAGCCGAAGCCGAAGGGTTGCACACCATTCTCACCGCCGCCGGCTTTGATTGGCGTGACCCGGGTTGCTCGATGTGCCTGGCCATGAACCCCGACAAACTCACGGTTGGCGAACGTTCCGCCAGCACCAGCAACCGCAACTTTGAAGGCCGTCAAGGCCGCGGTGGCCGCACCCATTTGGTGTCGCCAGCCGTCGCTGCCGCGACCGCCATCATGGGCACGTTCGCCACACCCGACGACTTACCCACCGTCACGACCGGAGGCGCCGCATGAAAGCCGTACGCGTTGTTGAAGGCACTGCAGTTCCATTGCGTCGCAGCGACGTCGACACCGATCAGATCATTCCGAGCGATTGGCTTAAGCGAGTCGAGCGCACCGGTTTCGGCAAAGGCCTCTTTTCGGAATGGCGCGACGATCGCAGTTTCGTGCTCAACCAAGAGCAATACGCTGGTGCCAACATTTTGATCGGTGGCCAAAACTTCGGCACCGGTTCCTCACGTGAGCACGCCGTGTGGGCCGTTCAGGACTACGGGTTCGACGCCGTGATCAGCTCACGCTTCGCCGACATTTTCCGCAACAACTGCACCAAAAATGGTTTAATCCCGGTGACGGTCTCCGTTGAAATTGCCGCGCAATTGATGGACGCTGTCGAGGCTGATCCCAATCTGGTGATCACCATCGACATGGAAACTCTCACCGTGAGCGCACCAGCCATCGGGCTCGAATCGTCATTCATGCTCGAAGCGGCAACGCAACATCGTTTCCTTAACGGCCTCGATGACATCGGCATCACCATGCAGTCTGTCGACAGCATTTCGAACTACGAAACAAGTCGAGCCCGGTGGCTACCCAGCGTCTGACGCCATCGACGAATCACGCCAAAGAGCAACAAAGCGGCCACACCAAATGCGCTAACGCTCACCGCCACACCGCCAATTGTGGCGGCCAATTGCGCCGTGCGAGTTATCCGTCGAGTGGCCTCTGGAGCATTGACCAACGACACCGTCAGCATCCCGGTACGGGTCGCCAGATCCGGCCGCGGAGTGCAGGTCAGAGTCGCCGACGCGGTGGAACATGTCCATCCCTCCGCGCTGACGTCAGTCAACCGATATGTCGCGGAAACCTCTCGTTGTAGAGTCACCGGCGACACATCGCCTGCTTTCAAGGCCGGTGCCAGCGGAGCCAAGTCAATCGACACACGAGTAGTCATCTGGCTCGGCCGCTCGACGATCGCCCCTCGGGGCACATCGTGGGACCTTGCCACTATCGCGTCGATCGGCACCAACGTGGCATGCGATACGCCGAGGTGCTTCGCGATGCCGTCAGCGTTGGTGACGATGGTGGTCGGGGAGCTCAGGAACTTGGCGTCCTGGTCATCTAGCACCACAGATATCTCATACGTGGCGCCGGCTTGCAGGCCGCCAATCACGTCGCTCGACCGCACCCGAAAATTGCCATTCACGTCTGTAGGTACCGACACCACTTCGACGCCGTCTGACGACATCACACGAATCGAATGACCAGACACGGGCAGTTCGCCGGCTTGGCGAACGCCGTCACCATTGGTATCGATGAATGCCGAGTCGACGAGTTGATTGGCAATCCCGGTGGCACCGATCACATCAGACGACGCGTCAGGAGTCGGCAGCAAAGCCAACGGCGATGAATCGGGCAGGGCCAAAAATCTTGGCGGCACTTCGATTTTGAACCGATACGCGTCGGGCACCAGATCGGTAAATCGAAATTGACCCAACGCGTTCGTGACCGCTCGGGAAAGCTTTGCCCCGTTGCTCGACAACAAATTTACGCCCACGCCGCTGACGCCAGGTTCATCGTGGTCGCGAGTCCCGTTAGCGTTCCGGTCGCTGAAGACAACGTCATTCACCTCAGTCGGAGGTACCACCGCAGCTCGCAAATCGGCATCAAACTTGTCGCCTTGGCTCGCCGGCACATCCACTGATGAACCTTTGGATGTCGGGCCAAACCCTGGGCCATCGACCACGCGAACGCTGTGAGCGCCTGAAGCGTCAACGCCTGTGAAGACGTAACCGCCGGCCGCGTTCGTCGTCGTTCGAGCTACCTCAGCGCCGGCTTGATTCGTCAAGGTGACTGTCGCTCCGTGCGCCGAAATCCCGGCCGCCGCGTCGGCAACAGGCTCCAGAGTCACCACGCCAGATAGAGCAACGCCCTGTTCTGCGAACACCACAACCGCTGATCGGTTGTTCGAAAACTCGCTAGCAGTGGCGGCCGACGAAACTAAGCCGTTGGACTCAGCAATGTCGCCAGCAAGTGGGGCGATTGTTGCCACGAAAATGTTGGGCCCGGTTGATTGAGACTTCACATCAAAAGACAGCGCTAAGTTTTTTTGCGCTCCAGGAGCCAGAGCACTTGCGCTCACGTCCACGCACGACACCACACCGGCGGTCACCGAACAATCGAACCCACTCGGAGCTTCACTCGATCCCTTCACCCAATTGAACGCGTCGGGGACTTTGATCGTCACGGCGTAACCGGGTTTAGCCGCAGTATCGCCATCGTTGAACACCATTATGTCCATGACCACCCGAGATCCAACGAGGTGAATTCCGGGAGTGTGGTCCGTCGCGAGAATGCCCAAATCAATGTGCGGTGAACTCGATAGCGCAACCCCAACGGTGTTGTTGTTCTGTGGACTCTCACCGGCCAGTGGCAACGTTTCCGGTGCATCGTTGGCTGCCGGGTGCACTTGGATTCTGGCCAGGCTGGTAGCGGTGAGGGGCGCTGTGACCTTCACTCGCACGGCGATTGTTCGGGCGTCGGTGCCCGTCTTGTAGGCCGGGATCGGTGTTCCGGACGTATCGAGACAGTTGACCGATATGGGCACCGTCGAGGTCGGTGTGCAACTGAAACCGGAAGCGGTGGCGTCAATGAACGTGGTGCCGTCGGGCACAGAAATATCGACCCCGAATCCTGATTCAGCGGCATCAATACCTTGATTTCTCACGCTGATCGTCATCGTGGCCACGTCGTTGACGGCGAGAGCAGCAGTGGGTGTGATCCGGGCTGTGACCGCCAGATCGATATGTCGATGGAGCACGTTGACCAGGACGCGACTGGTCAATACCGGAGGTACGTTTGGTCCGTCTCGCAAGAACGCAGCCAGCGCCGACAAGTTTGCTCCGGGGTTCGACGGTAGTAGTGACATCTGAACATCACGATGTGCCCCAGGAGCCATCTCGTTTTTGGAGGTGTCGCTACAAACAAGTTCGTGCTGAGTCACGCTGCATTGAACGCCGTCGCCCGACCCCTTCGCCGATGCCTCATCGAAGCCCACCAGCGGCACCGACACCGACCAACCTGTGGCTGCCGGCGTGGCGTTGTTGTTCGTCGCTGTCAGCGTCACGTCAAATGCCTTGGACGCGTCGACAGGGCCTGCTGGTGCCTTGACCGAAAGCGTCACCCCAGCGCGCGGTGTGATCACTTCCGTCGACGCCGAATTGTTGACGGTGCTCAAGTCGACACCATCGGCGGCCGACAGATTCACCAACACCTCGACGGTCAATGGCCCAGCAGCGGGAACCACATCGGGCTGCTGCACCGGTAAAACAACCGAGCGTCGACGGCCCGGCGCAATCGGCGCGTCGTCGAAAATACAGGTCACGCTACCGGGCTGCGTCGCCGTACACGTAGCCCCTCCCGCCCGGCCAGCGGCGGCAAGATCTGCTTCCTGGACCTTCAGTTCCTGAGCGAACTTGGTCACGATAGAGGCACCGCCCAAGGCCACCACTGTGCCGACATTTGTGGCCGAAATTTCCACTGATGTGACCTGGTGTGTACCGATCCGATTGGTCACCATCGCGTTCGCACCCGCGGCAAGGTCAACGGCGCCGACAAATGGCACGTCGATTTTTACGGTCGACTGGTCGGTAGCAATGTCGACAGCTTGCGTCACGTCGCGCCCTAGGCCGTGCGCGGTGACGGAAAATCGTCCTCGACCGTTCGGCGCCAAAACAGCGACCCCATGGGCGTCAGTGGCTACGTCGTCGATCACCGTTGCCGGTGTGGCGTTCGCGTTCCCGGTACTTGCCACGCCGCCGGCGGCACCGGCAGCACCGCCGGCCGCAGCGCCCGCATCGGGTGTTAGCGGAGACAACGTGACGTGAACGCCAACGAACGCGTTCTCGACGTCAGCATCGAATTGCCCGTTGCGATTGGCATCGTCAAACACTCGAACCGTCAATGTCAGCGGCACCATGGGGAAATCAACATCGCGTGCCCGAGCGCCGTCATCGCCAGGGTCTACTTGAAACGGTTTCGAAATCACTGTGTTGTCAATCGACGCCAAATGCGATCCCACCAGTCCGTGCAACGGAGAGCTGGCGGCGAAATCGGCGGCCACGAGCGTGGCCACATATACGCCATCAGGTACGCCAGAAAATCTGTAGTAGCCATCGGGGTTGGTGCGTTGTCGAGCGATGGGCCGCTGAGCCAAACCGTCCACATCTGACTCGAACAGTGCTACTTCTACGCCACCAATACCCGGCTCGTTGTCAGTCAATACCCCATCGGCGTTGAGATCCCGGCCGACCCGATTGCCGACGGCGTTACGGGGCCGTGTAAACCCAAAATCGGCCGTAAAGTCATTGGCCCCAACGAGCGGAATGAGCACCTGTCGGATCGCCCGCAGCGATGTCGAAATTTCTCGACCGTACAATGCACCACCCGCCGCGTTATCAAAAACGGTCCCGGCCACAATGGTGAGCGGTTTGCCGACTTTGAGCCCGGCACCCACGTTGTCACTGTTTCCTTTTGGGGCTTCAGTGGATACTGACGAAAACGCATACTCGCCTCGGTCGTTGGTTATCGCCGTGCCGACTACGTTTCCCGCTTCGTCGAGCGCTTTGACCGTGACTCCACCCAACCCTGCTTCTGAGGGATCGTGCCGATTGTTTCCGTCGGCATCATCCCAAATCACTCCGCCGGCCTCGGTGGGTGCCTTGTCGCACAAAGCCGCCAAGCTCGCCAGACCAAATTTTCGTATGGCCAAAGTCAGCGGATCAGCGATGAGCGATTCGCCGGCTCCACTCGTTTTCAGCGCCGTAGTACTCGGCGCCTTATTGGTCGTTGGCGCTGGTGTGACCGCCGCTAGCGATGGGCGTCCCCAACGATCGCGAACGTCGAACACCGCTGCGTTGCCATCAAACGTCATACCTACCACCAAGGGCTCGAGTTGGCCCGTACGCGGTTGATCATCGGCGGGCGTCCAGGGCGCCCATTGCACTTTGCCGCCGGCACTTACATCAACCTTGGTGAGTTGGGCGGTTCTTGATTTCGTGACGCGAGAAATTCGATTGGCATTCCTGGTTTCATCCTGCGCAGCGATGCCCGCTTGAATTTGTGAGCTCAGCCGTTCACGGTCACGTCGTGCGCTGGCGATGGACTCCGCACGATTTGAATCCGTGAGTGGCACGCGCCTTGTGGATTCCAACACATTTGGCGATCCTTCGACCAAACTGTTCGTGGCTTGCAGACGGTCAGAAAGCCGCTCGAGTCGGTCGGTGCTCACCACTGTCGGCGCAGCAGCGGTCGACAGATCAATCCACACAATTGGCCGGTCGTCGAATTCAGATTGCCCTTTCGGAAGCACGAAAATTGCCGCCGACAACGACGACGATTTGCTGTCGCTTGCGCCCGTGCACTGCGTGACGACATATATGTCTCCCCCGTCATTGAGCAACGCGGTGGCCACGCTGTCAGTGGCTGGGCACTTCGGCGTAGTTGGTAGGACTACCGAGGTGACCTTGTCTGGCGACGCAAACGGCACCGAATACAAACGGTTGTCATCCAGGTTGGCAATGAGCAGGGCAGTCGAATCGGCGTTGAGCGCCAGTGCTCCAATCCCGGCGGAACTAGGGCCGTAAGCAACCTTCGCGGCCCGTTGCGGCAGAGTCACAAACGGCGACACCACACCTTGAGCGTCTCGCCGATACACCGCAGTCCTCGACGCAAAAGCTGCCGGGTCATTTGTGGTTCGCCACGCGGCGAGATACGCGCTGCTGTCCGTCGGCGAATAGGCAACGCCTGCCACCACGCCAACCTGGCTACGGCTTGTCGTTTGCGATGCCGCCAACGGACCCGACGACGCACCTGACAGCGTGGAAGCAGGCACAACTCCGACCGCATCGCCGGAGCCACCGAAAGAGGTACCTAGGCCAGAAAAGCACGACACGATCACGTCAGGGTTGTCCTGGCAATAGTTGGCTGGTCGGCTCAAGGCGAACTGAATGTTTTTTACATCAACAGATGTTGCGTCAACGAACCGCGTCAATCCGACACCGTTTTGCCCCGGAAAGGACGAATACATACCCAACGGCAACGGACCGAGCTCGACCCGCATCGGGCCACCCACGTGGTCGATCGAAAACGTCCCGTCGATGCCAGTGATCGATCGGCCAACAAGCCACCCGCCATCGTCATAGCCGCTCACCGTGATCCCGGGCTGGCCAGTGTCGCTCGCCACGATCCCTTTACTGATATCAAGTTTCCCGTTGCTATTGCGATCCACAAAAACCATGCCAGACACGCGATGATTTCCTGGCCCAGCATGCGCAAGGGCATACGGTGGCAGGTTCATGGCCCCCACGGCAATGAGGGTCAACCATGACAAGGCTCGGATTGTGCGGACTCCACGCGACCTGGCAACTGGTGCCAGCTCGAGTCGGGTCATGCTTGATGACCTCCCCCCCACTTCTTCTGAGCGCGCCAGGTCAAATGGGTGCACGGCTCGGCAATATTCAATAAGGGCGTCACGGTCGGTCGCGGTCATGGCCCCGAATGCCAAGCCAAGACGCCACCCATCGTTTTCCGCTCGCACGTTGGTGACCAACGCTGACAGCGCGATGTCTCGGAAATGGCCAGCCAAATCGGGCAGACGGAACCTGACTACAACACTCGCTCCCAGCGCAGCATGTTGCGTGACATGGACGCCGAGCCCTTCCGGCGATAGGTCACGCGCTGTTGCGTGCGTGTCGTCCACCACAAGATCGAACCCAACGTCGGCTCGGCGACTGTGTCGGCGCTGTCGTCGATTCATGAGAAATTCGGCCGACGACATCATCAAAGCCATATCGAATACCGCGACGGCCATCAGCAACAGGAAATGGCCTCGCGGTACTTTTGTGAGCAGCCGTTTGGTGTGCTG
>JAYWAI010000367.1:0-10356 GCA_043782545.1 Acidimicrobiia bacterium | reverse complement strand
GCGCCGGAGTGGCACGACCCGTGCGTACAGATGAGAACTGTTCACGCGTGTGTTGGACAGCCTTGTCCATGCGTTCCATGGTTTCCAACATGGTCATGTCGATGATTTCGCTCACGGTGTTGTCCTTTGCCGCATAAGTGACTGCGCGGTTAACGCACCAGCGTACCGACCGGAGCACCCTCGAGGACGGACCTGATGTTGCCAGCCTTGAGCAGCTCGAAAACCACGATGGGCAACTTTTGGTCCATACAGAACGTGATCGCCGTGGAGTCCATTACTGCGAGGCCTTGATTGAGGGCGTCAAGGTACCCAATTTCGTCGTAGCGCGTGGCCGTCGGATCTTTTTTCGGATCAGCGGTATAGACGCCATCGACGCCCGTCCCCTTCAAAATGACGTCGGCTTCGATCTCAGCAGCTCGCAACGCCGCCGCCGTATCGGTAGTGAAATACGGGTTGCCCGTACCGCCCGCGAAAATCACGACGCGACCTTTTTCCAGATGCCGAATGGCTCTGCGTCGGATGTATGGCTCGGCCACTTTGGACATTTCCATGCCGGTCTGGACCCGAGTGGCCTGACCCAACTGCTCCAGTGCATCTTGGAGAGCAAGACCGTTAATGACCGTAGCCAAGATGCCCATATGATCGCTTTGGACTTGGTCCATACCTTTGCTGGCACCAGCAATGCCACGCCAAATGTTGCCACCGCCGACCACGACAGCGATGTCGACACCCATAGTTTTCACGTCGACGATTTCGCTAGCAATTTGCCGGACGATGTCGGCGTCAATGGTGCGTCCAGGGCCTGAACCAGCGCCGGCGAGCGCCTCGCCTGACAGTTTCAGGACGATGCGTTTCCAACGCGGCTCAGTGCTCACGGATGCTCCTCATTGCGGTTTTGAAAGTGATTACTTGCCGATCACGACTTGGGCGAAGCGCACAATGGTGGCCGAACCAATAAATTGTGCAACCGACAACTTGTCGTCTTTGGCGTATGGCTGATCGAGTAAGCAAATGTCTTTGAAGAAACCCTGAATTCGGCCTTCGACAATTTTCGCGATTGCCGCTTCGGGCTTGCCCTCGTTACGAGTGATGGTCTCGAGGGTGGCGCGCTCTGCGGCAACACGATCAGCGGGTACTTCATCGCGGTGCAAAAACTCTGGTTTGGCAAAACAAATATGCACAGCCACGTCGTGGGCGACTTCCATTGTGCCGCCGGCTATTTCGACCAACACACCATTGACCCCACGGCCAGCCTGCACATGCAAGTAGCTGTCGAGCACGTTGCCAGGAGCGGCGGCAAATCGCTTCACTCGGCCAAGCTCGATGTTCTCTTTGAGTGTCACTTTGAGCTCATCAAGCGCGCCCTGTTGGGTTGACACTGACGACTCATCGCCCGCTATCACGGCATTGGCCATGTCATCGGCCAGGTTTTTGAACTGGTCAGACTTGGCCACGAAGTCCGTCTCACATTTAAGTTCGACGATGGCACCGACCGAATCAGTGATGATAAGTGCGACTGCACCTTCGGCGTTTTCGCGGTCGGCTCGTTTGGCCGACGCGGCCAAGCCACGCTCACGCATGAGCTGCGCGGCGGCTTCCATATCGCCGTTGGTCTCTTCCAACATACGTTTGCAATCCATCATGCCCGCGCCAGTCATTTGGCGCAGGGTGGAAACGTCTTTTGCACTGATTGCCATGAGTTACCTTTCGTCTGTACTTCGAGGTGGCAGGGTGGTTATTCGGCGGCCGCAGGCGCTTCAGGCGCTGCTTCAGGCTCGGCGGCCTTGGCGGCGG
Organism: Acidimicrobiia bacterium; assembly: GCA_043782545.1. GTDB lineage: Bacteria > Actinomycetota > Acidimicrobiia > Acidimicrobiales > JBBRKR01 > JBBRKR01. The sequence goes on along the minus strand of JAYWAI010000367.1, from coordinate 8,562 downwards.
TCGCGGCAGCAATACGAGCTTCACGCTCCGCAGCAGCTGCTGAGGCTTGACGGCGAGCGTCGGCTTGTTGAGCGGCCACCTTGGCTTCTTCTTCCGGCGTGCGTTCGGTGGGCGCAGCGACGTAACCCTGGCCCGTTGGATTGCGCTTACCTGCAATGAAGCGGCCTTCGGTGATGGCATCGGCAACGATGCGGCACATCAAAGATGCTGACCGAATGGCGTCGTCGTTACCCGGAATCACGTACTGAATTAGATCGGGATCGCAGTTGCTATCGACAATGGCAATCACGGGAATCTTGAGCTTGTTGGCTTCAACGACGCCGATGTGCTCTTTCTTGGTGTCAACCACAAACACGGCTTCAGGAAGCTTGGTCATCTGACGCAAGCCGCCCAAGTTGCGCTGCAACTTCACGAGTTCACGGCTCAGCAGGAGGGCTTCTTTTTTGGGCATGAGTTCGAAATCGCCCGCAGCCTTCATACGCTCGTATTCCTTCATCTTCTCGACGCGTTTGGCGATTGTTTCGAAGTTAGTGAGCATTCCGCCGAGCCAACGCTCGTTGATGTACGGCATGCCACAGGAATTGGCGTAGTCACGAATGGGGTCTTGGGCTTGCTTCTTGGTGCCGATGAACAACACCGAGCCGCCACGGGCGGCAATATCACGAATGTAGGTGTATGACTTCTCGATGCCGCTGAGGGACTGCTTGAGGTCAAGGATGTAAATCCCGTTGCGCTCGCCATGTATAAACCGGCGCATTTTGGGGTTCCACTTGCGAGTCTGATGGCCGAAGTGAACTCCAGCATCGATCAGTTGCTTCATGGTGACGACGGGCGCGTCGTGTGTCGTATCCGACATGATTGGCTCCTTCCAACGGTTGATACCCAGTGCCGGACGCCGAAGCGACCGTTGGACGGCATGGGTCTTGTCAAACGAATGCTCGGAGAATTCCGAGCCCCGAAAGTGTAGCTGAAACCACTTGCCTCGGCCCAAGTGCGTTGGGGCAGCGAGTCAATCACGGTGCGGCAACGGCCACGCCTACTACATTTTCCGTCCCGCCGACAAGCACGGGCGTGAACGTGTCAACGACCACAGCTTGAGAAAATGATTGGCACGACGCCGGTTGCTCGTTGAGAGCTCGACTGGTTTCGATCAGGGCTTCGGATGTGCCTGGCAGTTCGCCATGAGCCGACATGCTCAGAAGCGGTTCGATCACGTTACGGGCCCCGTCGACATGGCTGCGATACGCGGGCACAACGGCATCGCTGGCCGAAGCAATCGAAACAGTCGGCGGGTGCGGGTTTTGCGGTGAGGCAATGGCCCACTCGAGCGACGAAATGAATGAGCTCTCCGGCACCAGGTCGCGGATGACCGCACTCGAGACGTGAGGAAGGCCGGTGTGATCGGCGATCTGGTCAACGCCAGCGCCACCGACTGGGTTGTCGTTGATGGCAACCGAGATGCCAGCCAGCTCGGCTCCGTGCACAGGCGCTCCAAAAAGCACCACGTGAGCAAGTGCGCCGACGTCGGGCCGGGTGGCAACATTTTCGGTGATGAGCCCACCAAGGGAATGTCCCATGATGTCGATCAGTGCCGTTGGATCCGCAGCTCGCACCTGTCGCACTAAATCGGCCAGCCGGTCCGACGAGATTTGCGCCGACTGCTCGGTGTCGGCCGACGTGTACGTGGATGCGGGAATCGCCGAAAACGCGGCGGCGGTCGACGCCGGAGTACGGCCGCCTCGGTAGGAAAATCGCACCACACGTTGGGGGTCGTACCCCATCCGGGTCAGATTCAAATTTTCGAGCCCGGAATCAAGGGTGCCATTCGCGAGCGTGTTCGTGGTAAGCCCACCCACCAAAATCACCACCCGGTGAGATGGGTCGCCTACCGGCGTGAGCGCCACGGACGGTTCCGTGCACGGCCGGGTGAGCCAACTGGCGAAATTCGATACGAGGTGAGTGACCAGCTCGACGTGCAACCTGGCAATCGTGCCAACGAATTCGGCGACAAGTCGCAACCGGTCGACCACGCTCGTCACATAACTGAGCCCGACATTAGTGAGCCACGCAAGTCCGGAACTGACCGCTACCGCTACTCGGTCGATGGCATCGAAAACGTCGCCACCAGACGCCATTGCGACCCAGGCCCTGGCGAATATCATCGCCGCGAGTTCCCGTTCGTTGTGTACTTCGACGGGCGTGATCGCTTCGGCTTTGGTAAGACGCGCCGACACCTCCACGTGCCCAAACAACGTCATTGGATCGAGGTAAGTGCCGGTTGTTGTGCGAACGCCGAAATGCATCAACCGACCAGCGGTACCTACTATTGCACCACGTCGCACCGCTTGTCCCTTGGTCACGGAAGTCGTGGCGAGAAATGAATACCCAGTGCGCAACCCATCGGCGTGCCGAATCACTACATGGTTCGCGAGCGCTACTTGACCGGCAAACTCGACCGTCCCGTCACCGGCCGCAAGAACAATTTGCCCGGCCGCTGTGACGTATTCAAGACCTCGGTTTCCGGGTGCGTAGGGCCCCGCGGGGGCGCGAAATGGATCGCCAACGGGAGCGTCAACCGGCGGGGCATAGAACACCGACGAAGCGCCAAGCGCGGCGTCTGCTTGGCCGGGCGACCGGGCCAATTGGTTTGCCAATATGGCCACAACGACACATACCACTGCACAGCTTCGGCGCATTGCGCACCCCCAGAGTCGACCGAATTTCGGGCCTCATGAGGGCAATAGCGTTCAGCCAAATTAACGGCCGAACAATTAGTGGAACCGTAGCCTAGAAGGCCACCCGATCGCCAGCGGCAAGCCGGCTCCGCAAGTGCAACACCGCTTTGGTATGGATCTGACACACTCGACTTTCGGTGACGCCGAGAACCTCACCAATATCAGCCAGGGTCAGACCTTCGTAGTAATACAGCGTTAATACGATTTTTTCTCGCTCGGGCATTTTGTCGATCGTGGCGGCAAGAGTGTGGCGCATTTCTTCGAGCTCGAAAATTTGCATCGGGCCATCGGATGAATCGGCGACCGTGTCGCCCAACGTGACAGATTCGCCTCGATCGCTGCCACCAGCCGACATTGTTTCGTCGAGCGCCGCCACGCCGACTAGTGAAATTTGGCCGACCAGGGTCTGCAACTGCTCCTCGGTGATTTCGAGCTCGGCCGCAAGTTCGACGTCGGTGGGTGCTCGGTGCAGCGTTGCTTCCAGTTTGCTAAATGCGCGTTCGACCGAGCGTGCTTTGGCACGAACGGAGCGCGGCACCCAATCGATGCTGCGAAGCTCATCCAATATTGCGCCCTTGATTCGAGTTATGGCGTACGTCTCGAATTTGTAGCCGCGTTCTGGATCAAATTTTTCCAGGGCATCGATAAGGCCAATAATCCCGTAGGAGACCAAATCTGCCTGGTCAACACTCTGAGGCAAACCGACTGCCACACGCCCGGCGACGTATTTCACCAACGGCGAATAATGCAAAATGAGCCGGTCACGCACAGGGGCAAGGCCCTCACCTTTAAACCTCTCCCATAGCGCGTCGAGATCACGCGTATCGGTAGCGGTCGCGGAATTATCGCGTGTTGCCATGCTCATGCCCTCGGGTGGGTTGACTCGTAGACCGACCGGAGTCGTTCCTTGGACACGTGGGTGTACAACTGCGTGGTGGATAGATCTGAATGCCCCAACAACTCCTGCACGACTCTTACGTCGGCACCTCCATCTAAAAGATGAGTGGCAAAAGTGTGACGAAGTGCGTGCGGGTGCGTTGGGGCGATCGATCGTTGGTCGATAATTCGTCGAGCATCACGCGCAGTGAGCCCGTGACCTCGTCTATTCAAGAAAACGACCTCGCCGGGGGACGCAGATTCGACAAAAAAATTTCTTCCTCGTTGGAGATAGTCACGCAGCGCGTCTGTGGCAGGGATGCTCAGTGGCACGCGTCGCTGCTTGGCCCCTTTGCCCCACACAGTGATCACGCGATCGCTGAGTTGGACTGCGTCGATTGTGAGCCCGCACGCCTCACTCACCCGCAGCCCGCTCCCGTAGAGGACCTCTATGAGCGCTTGGTCGCGCAGCCGTACGGCCTCCGGTAGTTCGTTTACTCGGGCCAAATTGGGCTCAAGCAGGCTGATCAGTTCATCGCGATGCAACACATGAGGCAGCCGCCCGTCGCCATGCGGAGCACTCATGCCTGCGGTGGGGTCGATGGCAATGACGCCAATTCGGCGCAGCCAACCAAAGTATCGGCGTAGCGATGACGCCTTGCGCGCCAGCGTGCGTCGGGCCAAATGGTCTGCCGCAAGCGTTCCCAGATATCGACGCAAAGTCGCTCTATGAACAGTGGCCGGATCGGCAACGCCGATCGACAAAGCCCATGAAACGAACGATGACAGGTCGCTGGCGTACGCCATGCGCGTCGCTGCCGATAGGCCCGTGAGGGACTGGTCAAATTCAGCAAGTCGCCACGGCACCCGATAACGCTACAAGGCGGAGCTCTCCAGTTGGTCGCAGCATTGTCCATTCGAGTGTTGGCCAGCAGATTCCGCCCAACAAATTCAAGCGCCATGCCGCGCCGGCCAGACCAGTTCATCGTTTGCCGTTGCTAGTCGTGGCGACCCATTGACCGAGCAAATTGTCGGCGGCGCCGTTGGCTTGCAGCACGCGCAGCGATCTCACGACGTCGGGCAAAGGCAACGCTGACAGCGCCACGATCGAATCCAGCGACAGCGGCTCGGCAAGTAACAGCGTAAGTACTGCCGCGGCGACCGGGTCGGTGCTGTGGGCCACCGCACTTCGAGCGGCGTCGTATTTTAGGGTCGTGGAGAGTTGAGGTGTCCACGGTGCGGTGCTCGACAATGCAACGACAGCATCATCGACGTTGCGATAGACACTGGCACCTTCGTACAGCAGATCATGGGGGCCCTGACTAAGTGGGTTGGTCAGCGCTCCCGGGACACATAAGACATTCGTACCGCGGTTGAGCGCCATCCGGGCCGTAGCCATCGAACCCCCAACGTGTTTGGATTCCACGCAAATCACGGCGTGACTCGCCGCCGCGATGAGCCGATTGCGTTGGGAAAATCGCCACGGCAAGGGCCGGCCGCCCAACGGGACTTCGGAAATCAACACGCCATTGTCGATCACCGCTGTCCACAAATCTCGATGCTGGCTGGGATATATGACGTCGAGCCCGCTGGCCACGATTCCAACGGTCGCTCCGACACCATGACGAGCAGGCTCGTCGGACGGAGGCCGCTCGTGATCCGATATTTGCGCTGACTCTCGGCAGGACAAGACACCCCGATGTGCAGCGCCATCAATGCCAAGTGCCAACCCCGATACGACACTTACGCCGACCTCGGCGAGCGACGACCCGATTTGGTGCGCCATGCTCAAACCGTACGACGAGGCTCGGCGGGTGCCAACTACGCCCACGCACGGACAGACGAGTGAAGCCAAAGATCCTTTTGAAAAAATTACCTGAGGGGGCTGAGATTCCGCAGCGAAACAGGCGGGCATGTGCGGCGACCCGGCCAAAGTGATCTGGATCCCAGCAGCCAAATGATAGTGAAAATATTTCTCTACATCGAGGATTTCGAGATGACCAACCCAACTGGCCAGGATTTCGTCAGGCGATCGCTCTGACGATGTTCGCAAATCCAATTTCCCTCGAAGGAGATCGGATTTCGCCAATCGCCAGGCTTCTGACCACCCAAACTTCAACGACAACTCGCTCAAACGCGCAGCCGCGATAAAGGGCAAACTGGCAAGGGCTGTCGCGTACGCTTCGTCGGGGAGGTTTGACATTTACGCTGCCACCGCTCCCAGGCCGAGATCTTGCCGCAAACACATAGCCATCGAGATGTGGTCGACGTCAATGGGCCCTGTGTGCTCAGCCAGATCTGCCAATGTGAGCGCTACCGAATGCACGCGATGCATACCCCGCGCTGAGAGTTTCCCCTTGCCGAGTGCGCTCTCGATCTCACGTGTCGCTCCGGGTGTGAGCGGCGCTAGACGCCTCAAGAGCTCACCGGTCAGGGACGAGTTGCTGCGCGCCCCTCGCTCAAGGGCCATTTGGCGGGCAACGGCGACGCGGGCGCGAACGATGGCAGACGACTCACCCGGCGTGCCCGAAATCAGATCTGTCGTGGCGGGGCGGTCGAGCATCAACCGCAAATCAAACCGGTCGAGCAGCGGACCGGACAGTCGTCGTTCATATCTTTGTCGTGACGCATGTGAGCAACGACACAGCATGGTGTTGGGTTCGCCGCACGGGCATGGATTCATTGCCGCAATGGTGAGAAATCGCGCCGGCATCGTGACCGATGCCCGCGCTCGCGAGATGCGCACCATGCCCTCCTCAATCGGCACTCTGAGAGTGTCGAGAACAAATGAGGGAAATTCGGCAATTTCGTCCAGGAAGAGCACACCGTTGTGAGCAAGCGACACTTCGCCTGGCCGCATCACTGATGAGCCGCCGCCGATAATCGACGCGGCCGACGCCGTGTGATGAGGGGCCCGGAGCGGAGGTCGCACAAGTAAACCGCCTACCGGGATTGCCTGATCGGCAGCCGAATGAATACAAGTCGTTTCAAACGCTTCAGCTTGGGTGAGGTCGGGAAGTAAGCCAGGTAGGCGCCGGGCAAGCATGGTTTTGCCAGCCCCCGGAGGCCCGGTCATCAACAGATGATGCCCGCCCGCAGCCGCCACTTCGATGGCCAAACGCCCCGTAGCGTGGCCGCGCACATCGGCCAAATCAAGATCGTTGGTGATCGGCAGCGAAGTAGGAGCGGCGGGGGCCTCTGGCCAAGGCACCAGGCCCTGCAGTGCGGCCGTCAACTCGGCAAGGTCCCGCGCACCGAAAATCGATTGACGCCCGACCAGCGACGCTGCTGACGCCTCGTGCACGCTGTTGAGTGGCACGACCACCCGAGGCGAGCCGAGGGCGTGGCACAGCGGCACCATGCCAGGCACTCGCCGAATTGAGCCATCCAAACCAAGCTCGCCGACGAAGCCAAAATTCTCCACCTGTTGCAGACTCAATGCGCCGGACGCAGCCAGTAGGGCAATCGCAATGGCGACGTCGAACCCTGACCCCTCTTTTCGAACACCGCTCGGGGCCAGATTGACAGTGACTCTTTTCAATGGCCATGGCAGAGAACTCGAGAGCAGCGCGGCACGCACACGGTCGCGCGCCTCCCGACATGCTGCGTCTGGCAGCCCAACAATGGCAAAGCCGGGCAGGCCGTCAGAGACGTGCACCTCGACGCGGACCGGGCGGCCGACCACGCCAAGCAGTGTGGATGAAGCAACAGACGCCAACATGGCAGTCTCCTTTGGCTACGCGTGAATCACGCAACGTCATTGGGTGACAGACCATGGGCGCACCCGCACAATGAGCGGTGACCGGTCGATTCGCCCGAGCACAGTCGGACAGATGAACTCTAGTACGAGGGTGTGACATCGGCGCTCTGCCGCAAGCGCTAGACCACCAAAGCCCGTCGCTTATTCACCCAACGCGAATGCCAAAATCTTTCCGGCGCGGGCCGGTATCCAATCAGACGGGCCCCCAAATTGGGCGATGCACACAAACAAGGTTTGGCCGTCGAGATCGCCCAACGCACACGCGAAGGCACCGAATCCTTCCGGCGTCTCGACCGATGCCAGCACTTCGCCCCCCTCGCGAATCAGGTGACACCCACCGTGAATTGGGTCGGCGATCCAAATGTCGCCATGAGGATCGAGGCAAATGCCGTCGGGCACGAGTCGTCCAAGGTCAGCCCACACGCGACGATTGGACATTGATCCGTCGCTGTCGAGATCAAACGCAGTGAGTTTCCGGGCCCCGCTTTCGGCCACAACGAGCGTCCGACCGTCATGAGTTATCACCGATCCATTGGGAAACCCAAAACCGTCAGCCCCAAGGCGCACGCGGCCATCTGGCTCCACAATGACCACTGACGCGGGCACGGGAGCACCGCCGCCGTGCAGATCGAAACCGAAATTGCCGACGTAAGCGCGGCCACTACCGTCAACAACCATGTCGTTGCAATGAAAGGTGGCAAATGCAGAGAGATCGGCAACATGCGTCACCGCGCCAACGGGTTGCGACCCAGCAACTCGAACCAAGCTTCGATCCTGCATCGACACGACCAGCAAGTCGCCTTCCGGCGTCCACCCCAATCCCGAAGGATCCTCAGGAATCACGGCAATGAGTTCCTTGACCCCAGTGGCGGGATCTAATGCCCAGACTCGCTGATCGTGCATATCGGAAAACCACAATCGGCCTTCGTGCCACCGGGGGCCTTCGCCAAACACGAGCCCGCTCGCCACCACAATCGCCATCACAGCCGCCTATCGACCAATGAACTTGGGTTCGCGCTTTTCGGTGAAGCTGCGAATTGCTTCCTCTGTATCTTTCGTCGTGAAGTTGATCGTTTGCGCCGCGCCCTCAGCCTCAAGGGCTTGATCCATGGTCATGTTGAACGAGTTCGTTAGCAGCCGTTTCGTTTGGGCCAATGCGATCGGCGGCCCGGCCGCTAAGCGACGAGCCCA
>JAYWAI010000366.1:0-10362 GCA_043782545.1 Acidimicrobiia bacterium | reverse complement strand
CCACCGGCGGCCTCAATTTCGGCGACCACGTCGGCGCCGTCAACCATGTCGGCAATCACCACAGTCGAACCCTCGCGCGCGAAAATTCCTGCGGCCACTCGCCCGAGGCCACCCGAGGCTCCAGTGATGATCGAAACCTTGCCCGCTAAACGGTCACCCATGATAATTCTCCTACACTCGTGATGACGTGGGCACGGTGCCCAACATCCTGAAAGGGCTTACATCATGACGCATCAGCTCCTCATCGGCGGAGTTCTCTGCGATGCCTCCAATGGCGGCACATTTGACGTGATCGAACCAGCCACCGGCCAAGTATTCGCCACTGTTGCCAAGGCCACCTTGGCCGACGCCGACCGGGCCGTAGCCATCGCCCACAAGAGTTTCGACGACGGTCGCGGCGCATGGGCCCGCACCAGCGCCACCGATCGTGGCCGGGTGCTGCACCGAGTTGCGGAGCTGTTGCGAGAGCGCGCAAACGACATCGCTGCAGTCGAAGCACGAAACGCCGGCAAGCCGCTCGGGGGCGCACTGTGGGAAGTCAACGCATGTGCCAATACCTTCGAATTTTTCGCCGGTGCCGCCAACAAACATCACGGCAAAGTGATCCCCATTTCCAAGCCCGGCCTCGATGTGATTGTGCACGGCCCAATCGGCGTGTGCGCGCTCATCGTGCCGTGGAATTTTCCCCTTATGATCGCTGGCTGGAAGGTCGCCCCAGCCCTGGCGTGTGGCAACTCGATCGTTCTCAAACCAGCATCGCTGACACCGTTGACCGCGCTGATTTTGGGCGGCATTCTGGTTGAGGCGGGTGTCCCTGCTGATTGCGTGACCGTGTTGCCCGGGCCGGGCGGATCGGTCGGCGGCGCGCTCGTGTCCAACCCGCGCGTCGACAAAATCAGCCTCACCGGCGACTCGTCTACCGGCGCTACGGTGCTGACCCAAAGCGCGGCCAACATTGCTCGGGTGTCGCTCGAACTCGGCGGCAAATCGGCCACGATTGTCTTCGCTGATTCCGACGTAGATCTCGCTGCGGCGAGCGCTCCCGGATCGGTGTTCGACAACGCTGGGCAAGACTGTTGCGCCCGCGCCCGCATGCTCGTGGAGCGCAGCGTTTACGACCAATTCGTAAACGGTTTCGCGAACGCCACGACCGCTCTCAAAGTCGGCGACCCCTTCGGCGATGGCACCGACATGGGCCCACTCATCAGCGCAGGCCAGCGTCAAACCTCACTTGACTACCTGGCGCTGGGCCGAGAGGCCGGCGGCCGTGTGCTGTGCGGCGGCGATACCCCCGCCGACCTCACCGCATCGGGCGGCTACTACCTTACCCCTGCAGTGGTGGCCGACGTCGACAACTCCTGGCGCATTGCCCAAGAAGAGATCTTCGGACCCGTGGCCTGTGTGATCCCGTTCGACACCGAAGACGACGCCATCCGCATCGCCAACGACTCGCCATACGGCCTGTCAGGATCACTCTGGACGGGCAACACGCAGCGCGCCATTCGGGTGTCAAATCGCATGCGGACGGGCGTCATTGGCGTCAACACCAACTCTTCTGTGCACATTGAAGCCAGCTTCGGCGGATTTAAGCGATCGGGCCTTGGGCGGGAATTGGGCATGGGAGCCATGGATCACTACACCGAAAGCAAAAATATTTATTTCGCCGAGTAGCCACGGCGATCGACTCGTGGGCCGCCTGCAACCCCGGAGCGACGACCGCTCGCAGCGAAAAAGTCCTGGTACTGGGCACGTAGAAAACTGACTGACTAGTCAGTCGGTTTCTCTTACTGATTGCCGCGTCAGTCAGTAGGGCTGAGCTGGGGTTATATGGGGTTGCCCCGCGTTGCAATTGGTGGGCGCGTTCCGGTAATAATGTCCCCCACACCGGCCGCTTCGCGTCGGTCGACCACACACAGAAGGAGGCGAAATGTTCCTCAACTACACGTCACCAAAGACCGAGCCCGGAATGGCTGGAAACAAAGGCGAAGGCCTTTGGGCAAGTGACTTCATCCATGCAGGCGAAACCGTCGTTTGCTTTGCCGGCTATGCCATCGATGGCGCTCAGTTGAAAGACCTGCCCGCCTCCCGACGAATGCATGGCATCCAAGTCGACGACGACCTGTACATCGTGGGCCCCGATCTGCCCGAGCCCGGCGATTACGTGAATCATTCATGTGAGCCGACGTGCGGGATCGTGGGCAACGTGCTCCTCGTGGCTCGTCGCGACATTCTGCCCGGCGAAGAAATCACCTTCGACTACGCCATGAGCGATTCGACTGACTACGACGAATTCGACTGCCAGTGCGGCACCTCGGAATGTCGTGGCCGTATCACCGGCAACGACTGGACGATCCCCTATTTGCAAAACAAGTACGACGGCCATTTCTCGGCCTATTTGCAACGCAAAATAGACGATCATCGTGCCTTCGAAGTCACCTCGGCCGACGGAGCCGATTGGCTCTTCGCCAACCGCCGCGCCTTCGCCTAATACCTTTGGGGTTTACATGCCCCGCCCAAGTTTTTTCAACTGAATGCGCATTCGTCGGGCTAGATTCGGCGGATGCGCATTCTTGTTGTAGGGGCCGGCGGCGTCGGTGAAGCAGTGGCAGCCATTGCCAGTCGCCGCACATATTTCGAGCACATGACCATCGCCGATGTCGACCTCGCCCGAGCCACCAAGGTGGCCAGCGATCGCCACCAGCCGACCCGCTACAGCGCGGCAAGTATCGACGCGTCCAGCCAAGCAGATGTCGAGCGCGCCATCAAAACAGCTCAAGCCGACATTGTGCTCAATGCCTGTGACCCCAGGTTCAACCCGGGCATATTCGCGGCCTGCCTGGCTGCGGGCGTCACCTATCTCGATATGGCCATGACGCTGTCCAAACCACACCCCGAGCGCCCCTACGAGGAGTGCGGCGTGAAGCTGGGCGACGATCAATTCGCCGTTGCCGACCAATGGGAAGCCAAAGACGCACTAGCGCTCGTGGGTATCGGCGTGGAATCAGGCATGAGCGACGTGTTCGCCCGGTACGCGGCCAATTACCTCTTTAGCGAGATCGACGAAATCGGCATTCGAGACGGCGCCAACATCACCGTCGACGGTTACGACTTTGCTCCCGGATTCTCGATCTGGACCGTCATCGAGGAGTGCCTGAACCCGCCGGTGTTGTACGACAGCGAGCGCGGTTGGTACACCACACCACCGTTTTCGGGCGGCGAAATATTCGACTTCCCCGAAGGCATAGGACCCATGGAATGCGTCAACGTGGAGCACGAAGAAGTGCTGCTCATCCCTCGTTGGATCAAAGCCAAACACGTCAATTTCAAATACGGATTGGGCGACGAATTCATTGGCGTGCTCAAGACGTTGCACATGTTGGGTCTTGACCGCACCGACAAAGTGAACGTCAAAGGCGTGGAAGTTTCGCCCCGGGATGTGGTGGCGGCCTGCCTGCCCAACCCGATCACGCTCGGCCCACTCATGCACGGCAAGACGTGCGCTGGCACCTACGTGACCGGCCTCGGGCTCGACGGTCAGCCCCGTGCCGTGTACTTGTATCACGTGGTTGACAACGCCGAAACCATGGCACTCGACGGCTGCCAGGCGGTGGTGTGGCAGACCGCCATCAACCCCGTGATCGCCATGGAATTGTTGACCTCTGGCATGTGGAGCGGTTCTGGCGTATTGGGCCCAGAGGCCTTCGATGCGGTGCCGTTCATGGACAAGCTCATCGAATACGGCTCGCCGTACGGCATGCGCGAAGAGACTCCCCCAGCGCACCTCACCGCCGCCAGCTAACCACCGTGGCCGCGCTGCGAAAGGCCGACGTGGAGACGTTGTTGCGTGACTTCGACGACTCTCCCATCGAGGCACTCACCGACGCCCTCCGGCGAGTTTTCGACCTGCCACACGCCGACTGGCTCACGCTCATCAGCAAACTCCCCGAAGCCCGCCGACGTTTACTTCTCGCTCGCAATCAACCCGCGCTCGACGACCTCGCCGCCGAACTCAACGAAACCCGCAGCGTTCGCCTCTAGCGCCTCGGCCCGGCCCTCCGCTCGACGGCCCGCTTACAGACCGCCGATCACGCCGAGCTCGTGGGCGGCGATCACGCTGCGCCGAGCCATTGCCAAAAACATGTCGTGGCCGCGTTGGTCGGTCGCCACGATCTGCGATGCGATCACGGCCATCAGAAAACCACTCAAAATCGTCGAGCGGTAATCGGCAAAGCAATCGTCGTATGAATATCCCCTCACCCCGCCTGCAACAAGCGCCTCGCGATACGCGCGAATCAGATCGGCTTCAAGCCCAGCGCGCTGCGTTTCGAGCACCGATGTACCAATGAAATACGCGGCATCGCTCACCCCGAGGCCACGGCCGGGCGTCTGCCAGTCAACGACCGTGATCGGCGGCCCGCCCGCAACAGTGCCAAAAAGCATGTTGTCGAGCCGGTAGTCGCCGTGGGTAATCGTCTCTGGCCCCCGAGGGCTCACGTACGCCGTCAAACGCTCGGTGAAAGCAGACCCGACGCCGTGGGCATAGTCGGGCAACTCAGGCCCGTACGCCGCCCAAAATCCGGGCCAGAGCACGTTGTAGAACATCTGCAAGTTGGCCAGGCCTTCGTCGTTGCGAAACTGCAACCACGTATGGTCGGCCAACGCGGGGTTATTCCACCACGGTGCTTGTAGGCCAGCAAGCTCGCGCACCGCCAACTCGGCAGTGGCCGCGTCGCAACCCGTGAGTTGGTCGCCCTGCACCGCTGGCGTCATATCCTCCATCAGAATCACAAACTCGCCTGTGGTGGTGTCGGGGTTTTCCTCAACGAGATACGGCCGTGGCACCCGCATCGATATGGTCGGGTAAATGTGACGATAGAAACGCGTCTCACGCATATACGTGTCGGTCGCTATGCCGGTGGCTCGAGACATCTCATCGGGCGACGCGAATTTGCCGACCACCGACCCTGGCGCGTCCGGGCCTGGGTCGGTGTCGTAGGTCAGTGCGAAAATCACGTTCATTCCCACCTGACCCGTGCCAACGCGCCGCTGCGCGATGTCAATGACAGATGCGTCGCGAATCGCGCCCGCCTGTCGCAAAGCGTTCGTCATCCATTGAACATCGATCATGTCGGGGCGGTGAGCAACCATGGCCAAATTCTGCCCGCTGGTTAGCCTGGCCGCATGATCGGAACGCCAAGCGACACCTCTGCTCGACCTGGGGCCCGCCCGAATCGATTCTGGTTCCTCAAAGGCCGCTACCTGGCTGGCCACCTCACATTGATCGTGGTGGTCGTCAGTTTCGTCAACTTAGGATTCTGGCAACTGCGCCGACTCGATGATCGCAAAGCACGAAACAACGCAATTGAGTTGGCGCAAACCGCAACACCTACGCCGATCGCCACCGCTACTGTCGCCACAGAATGGTCCGTGATCACCGCAACTGGCACATTCGACCAATCCCATGAAGCACTCGTACGCGCTCGCTCTCTCAACGGCCGCCCGGGGTACCACGTGTTGACACCCCTGCGCATGGCCGATGGCAATGCCGTTATAATCAATCGTGGCTGGGTACCGTTCACCATTTCGGCCCAACGCCCCGATCCCTCAATTACACCTCCTGGCGGCACCGTCACGATCACCGGGCGCCTGCGACCGTCCCAAACGCGCAGCAATCAACCCCAAACGGGCGACCTCAACTCGGCCGACGTCATCGAAGTAGCACGGCGCGCCGGGTACACAGTTCACGCCGGATACTTGGAACAGATCACTCCACACACCGAGCAATTTCCCACCGTGATCCCATTGCCCAGCTTGGACGAAGGACCACACTTTGGCTACGCCATGCAGTGGTTTATGTTCTCGATCTTGGCCATGATTATCTGGCCGCTCTTCGTCCGCAAGGCGGCACGCGAACGCCACTCCGGCCACGGTGCCGCCACCCCTGCTAGTTACGCCCCCGGTGCTGCGGCGGAGAAACTACCTAGCTAGCTCGGATCGGCGTAGACCGGCGGCCGCTTCTCAAAAAATGCCATCACGGCCTCGGCCTGATTCGGCGAGCCAATAAGGGTTCGCACCACTCGTTGCTCGGCGGCGAAACCCTCTTGGAGGCTCACGAAACCCGCCATGTTGATCAGCTCCTTGGCTCCGCGCACCGCATGAGGGCTCTTGCCTGCGATGTCGCGAGCCATGGCCAGCGCGTCGTCCAGCGGCGTGTCAGACACCTTGGTGGCCAACCCAATACGCACGGCTTCGGCGCCGTCAACCATGCGGCCCGTGAACGTCAATTCCTTGGCCACATCGAGCCCCACCAGACGAGTCAACATTTGGGTGCCCGTCATATCGGGGATCAGGCCCCAACGGATTTCGAGCACACTCATCTTGACATCGGGAGACACGATGCGAATGTCGGCCCCGAGTGCGATCTGAATGCCGCCACCCAACGCCACGCCATGAACGGCTGCGATCACCGGCACGGGGATCATTTGCCACACATGCACGCAATGCTGGCCGGCAACCTCAACCGGTGAGTCGGCCGGCGGCTTGCGCAACGCGGCCGCCAACGTGTTGGGCGATGCCTCGTTCGCGTCACCCTCGGGCGTGGCGCCGGACGCATCACCACCGGCGGGCGAAGCTGCCCGAGCCATTGCCCCAAATGATGCGAAATCGAGACCGGCGCAAAACGCCCGACCATTGCCGCTGAGCACCACTGCGCGCACGGCTTTGTTCGCCCGCAACTCTTCGCCGACCTCAATAAGCCCGGCAAACATGCGGCCGTCGAGAGCATTCATTTTGTCGGCCCGGTTCAAACGAACATCGGCTACGCCGTCAACAAGGGTGTACGTCACACGATCATTCATGAACGGATTCTCACAGGTCGCAGGTCGTACCATCGAGTCATGACCGAACTTCCCGAAGCCTTTGCCGTACCGCTTTCCGCCGAAGAAACGCGCGTACTTGGCTGCCTCATCGAGAAGCAACTCACTGTGCCCGACACCTACCCCATGACGATGAACTCGGTCGTGTTGGCCTGTAACCAACTCACCAACCGCGAACCGTTGGTGAACTACAGCGACGCAGTTGTCGAGGAGACGCTCGGGGCATTGCGGCAACGACACCTGGCCCGCATGATTCGCGCCGGAGCAGGCAGCCGTGTCGACAAACACAAACACGTTTTCGACGAAACAATCGGCGTCGGGCTCGACGAGCTCAGCGTGCTGGCCGTCATGATGTTGCGTGGCCCCCAAACGCTCAACGAACTCAAGCTGCGCACCGAGCGCATGTGCGGGTTCGAAAATCTGGATCAGGTTGAGCGCGCTCTTGATGGACTTATCAATCGAATGGCTGGCGCTCTCGTCGCAAAAATGGAACGCCAACCGGGGCAAAAAGAACAACGATACGCACAGCTGTGTTGCGGCGAGCCCGCCATGCCGGTAGCCAGCGCCTCGGGTGGCAACGGATTTCCATCGGGCACTATCGAGAGAATCAACGAGCTTGAGACGCAACTCGCCTCGCTCGTCGAACGTGTATCGGCGTTAGAAATGTTTCGGGACCAGCTCGAAAGCTGATCCCGAAAAGTATTCTCATTACGTGGGCGGCGTGCGTCGCCCGGGCACCGTTTATCGGCGGGGTTTTTCTTTCTTCGGCGCCTTAAACGGAGCCTCGATCAACGACTCGAACATTTCGTCGCTGGGCTGCTTGGGATCATTCAACTTCTGCAGGTACAACTTCAATGCGGTACGAGCAGGCGCAACCTGTTCACCCTTGACGCCAATCGAACGAGCGAGTGCATCTTTGGCCTTGGCGACGCGGTCTTTGCGCTGGGCCTTTTCCTCTTCGCTGATCTCGCGTTTTGAATCTGACGACCCCTTCGCTGACGCCGTTTGAGCATCGAGCGTTGTAAGCCGGGCACGGATGGCCATGACAACTCCTTGGTGAATTCGGTAGGACCACCCCAGGATAGGCAATCGGCCCCTCCCCGCGCAGATTCCGCCGACACCGCTGCTCTTACGAGCAGCCTGTGCTACCTGGCGGCTGCTCTTACGAGCAGCCGCTGGTCGTTCCGCAGCTTGGGCAGGCGTGGCAGGAGCCGGCGCGCATCATTTGCACGCCGCATTGCATGCACATCGGCGAATCACTTTGGCGCACCTTGGGAGCGGCTGCCTTTGGCGCTGGCACCGCAACGATTTGCGTCACTGCGGCCTGAGCCTTGGCGTCCTGAATGGCCATCTCGGAAGCCAAATGCGATGCCGACGGAATCGACGGCGGATCGGCCTGAATGTCATGGCCCATGGTGGACCGTGTCACTGATTCCTCGACGCCTGGCAACGTGGGTTGCGTACGTTCCGACACCGAGAAAATGCCCAGCTCGGCGCGCTCTTCATAGCTCAAATACTGCAGCGCCAATCGGCGGAAGATGTAGTCAACGAGGCTCGATGCGAACCGCAACTCGGGATCGTCGGTCATACCGGCTGGCTCGAAACGCATATTGGTGTACATCTCGCAGAACGCCCGAAGTGGCACACCGTATTGCAACGCATGGCTCACCGAGATAGCGAAGGCGTCCATGATGCCGGCCAACGTGGAGCCTTGCTTGGCGACCTGAAGGAACAATTCGCCGGGGCGGCCGTCTTCATATTCGCCAACGGTCACATAGCCATGGCAATCAGCCACACGGAATGAGAACGTGGTCGCTTTGCGCATGCGTGGCAACTTCTCGCGCACTGGTTCCTTGACGATAATTGTCTCCACGATGCGTTCGACAACAGATACCGGAGCGTCGGCCGCAGCGGTCGTTTGGCCCTCGCCGTCCTTCTTCATTGTCGAGAGTGGTTGGCCCACTTTGCAGTTGTCGCGATAGATAGCGACTGCCTTGAGGCCCAGCTTCCAAGACTCCATGTGCAGTTCTTCGACCTCGTCGATAGTCGCTTCTTCTGGCATGTTGACTGTCTTGGAAATAGCCCCAGAAATAAAGGGTTGCGCCGCGGCCATCATGCGGATGTGGCCCATGTGGTGGATCACGTTGTCGCCCATCGAGCAGGCGAATACCGCAAGATGCTCGGCCTTGAGATGTGGTGCACCCAAGATCGTTTTCTCGAGATCGATGTAGGCAACGATGTCGGTGATCTGAGCGTTGGAATAGCCCAAACGCACCAAGGCACGCGGCACCGTCTGGTTGACAATGGTCATGTTGCCACCGCCCACCAGCTTCTTGAATTTGACCAAACCAAGGTCGGGCTCAATACCCGTGGTGTCGCAATCCATCATCAAACCAATAGTGCCAGTGGGCGCCAACACCGTGGCTTGGCTATTGCGCACACCCGCCTCGGCACCAAGCTCACACGCTTGATCCCACGCTTGTTGCGCGGCACCCAGCAGGTCCATGGGGACCATTTCTTCGTCGATGTTGGCAGCCTCGGCGCGATGCATTTGCAACACGCGTTGCATGTGCTCGGCGTTGTCGGTGTAGCCAGCGAACGGGCCCATGCGACTAGCGGTTTTGGCTGACGTGTAATAAGCATGCCCAGTCATCAGCGCAGTGATCGCTCCCGCCCAGGCACGGCCCTGGTCGGAATCGTATGGCAATCCAAGTGCCATCAGCATGGCACCCAAGTTGGCGTAGCCCAGGCCAAGCTGGCGGAATTTACGTGAGGTGTCGGCAATTGATTCCGTCGGGTAGTCGGCATTCCCGACCAAGATTTCTTGCGCCGTGAACATGACCTCGACGGTGTGCTTGAAGCCATCGATATCAAAGTTGCCGTTTTCATCGAGGTACTTCAGCAAGTTGATCGACGACAGGTTGCAGCTGGAGTTGTCGAGATGCATGTATTCGCTGCACGGATTCGAGCCGTTGATTCGACCCGTAGTGCAGGCCGTGTGCCAGCGGTTGATCGTGGTGTCAAACTGCATGCCCGGGTCCGCGCACTCCCATGACGACGTGGAGATCTGACGAAACAGATCGCGGGCCCGAAGGGTGCGGACGACCTCGCCTGTTTTGGTGTTGCGCAGGTGCCAATCGTCGTCGTTTTCGACAGCCAACATAAATTCGTCGGTGACCCGCACTGAGTTGTTGGCGTTTTGATATTGGATCGAGAAGCTGTCTTTGCCGTCGAGATCCATGTCGAACCCAGCGTCACGCAACGCCCGCGCCTTGCGCTCTTCGATGGACTTGCACCAGATGAACTCTTCGATATCGGGGTGATCCACGTTGAGGATGACCATCTTGGCGGCTCTACGTGTCTTGCCACCCGATTTGATCGTGCCTGCTGACGCATCGGCGCCACGCATGAAACTCACTGGACCCGACGCCGTGCCGCCGCCCTTGAGCAACTCGACCGACGAGCGGATCTTGGACAAGTTGACGCC
>JAYWAI010000365.1:0-10435 GCA_043782545.1 Acidimicrobiia bacterium | reverse complement strand
GGCGTCCCAATCCGGCACGTTGCCGCACAGGTTGGGCACCAGGATTGCCCTGGTTCGTGCGCCAATCATGTCAACAATTCGGTTGGCGTCGATCTGATATGTGTCACGGTCCACGTCGGCAAAAACCGGTACGAGGCCCGATTGCACCAGTGGCGCGACGTCGGTTGAAAACGTGAGCGGCGACGTAATCACTTCGTCGCCCGGCGACAAGTTGAGCAAATCAATCGCAAGTCGAAGCGCCGAAGAACCCGAATTGACCATCACCCCATGCTTCTTGGCCAACAGTTTGGCCGACCGTTGCTCCATGGCGGCAACGGCCGGGCCGAGGTCGAGTGTGCCGTTTGTCAGCACCTCCAGCACGGCGTCGATTTCGCGTTGATCATGCACGGCACCAGCGGGAGGAAGCTTCATCGGCGCAACATACCACGGCCGCAGTAACCAGTTACTGATGGTGCCGCCCGCGACCTCCGAGATCGAGAATTGTTAATTCAACGTGAGAGTGAGGCCCCAGAGGCCTCGCCCGGCGATCGTGACGAGGCCATCGATCTCATCGCCAGACACTTAGAGTGAGGTGGTGCCGCCGTCGGCCCATTGTTTGACGTGGTGATTTTTGCATGCCCACAATTTTGTGCGGCATTCGCCCCATCGGCAGTGCCCATCTTGGCGGGCGATTTCGGGCGGGCGGCACCCGCGGTGTTGCCCTACCTACCGCGCGAGAACCGCGGTCAGTGAACTGGACATCACGCGCCACTACCGGAGTCGGAGCGCCGTGTGGCCGTTTGAATTCGCGTACCAAGCCGGGCATGTCACGCACCGGTAACCGCAATGCGGCGTCAACTAGCCGTCATTGCTCAGCTTCTGTGCCCGGCATAGCGTCGGCGAGGATCGCAACTTTGGTCAGTTACAAATCGCCTGCCCCGAACGCTTCCTCAACCACCGGTGCGGCTGTCGGTTTGGTGGAAAGTTCGCCACCGCCCGCACGGCACCAACCCGATCGCCGGTACGTGCCGATAGCCACGAGGCGGCGTTTTTCGACCCATCCGCCGTAAATTCCCGAGACGTTTCAACCGCAGCGAACGACCGCGGCTGCCAACCCCGAGAACATTCACCAATTGAATCGAACAAACCAAATGAAACAAGTCAAACAAGAACAATATTGCTAATTTTAACGAGAGTTCTGCTACTCGCAACTCGGCCGGGCCGCCTAGTTGTCACGTAGAGCGATACACGTCGCTTCGATGGGCAATGGCCAGAATCACAACGGTCTGCTCGTCTTCGTCGATTTCGTAGATAACACGAAAATCGCCCCGCCGAGCCGACCGTTTACCTTCCAATTCGAAATGCAGTTCATGCCCGGCCCGGTGCGGATTTTCAGCCAGAAACCCATAGATGTATTCCACAATCACCGTGGCGGCGCGCCCGTGCAAACGACCAATCGCCCGGCGCCCCGTGGCACTCCAGCTGACCTCGTAGGTCATCGGCGGACAAGCGCCAGTGCCTGTTCCCGTGTCAACTTGACCTTGCGTTTGTCACTGCTAGCAGCGCGAATATCGCGCATCAATTTCGCATCCGACAACACGCTCAAGGTCTCTTCGAGTGACTCAAGATCTTCGACGCTGATGATCACAGCCGACGCCCGTCCGTGCTTGGTAATCACGACCCGATCGTGTTGGCTTTCCACCCGCTCCACGACCTCAGACAATCGGTTTTTCACGTCGGCCAACGCCAATTGTTCGCTCGGTTGCATGTGGTAAATTATAGCCATACTTCTATCTACATCGCACAGAGACTCGAAAGACCGGCCCGACAACGTCACAACGTCGAGCGTCTCGTAGATTCGGGGTGGCTAGCGGCCAACGACGTTTGGAGTTTTGATGCCTGATATTCGACCACAGATCTCGATGCAGGTGCGAACCTTTACCGACGACGTTGACTACGACTGGTCGATCATGCTCGACGCGGCGCGAGCCATGGATGCCGCAGACGTCGATCGGCTAGTGGTGTCGGATCACATTGCCTTTGGCGACGACCCCAACGCGGCGTACGCCAACCCGGCGACCGGTGGCACCGCTGGTGGGCATCAACCCACAGGACCCGATGGCCTGTGGCTTGAGCCGCTGACGGTACTCACCGCAGTGGCCGCCGTCACCAAAAACATTCGCCTCGGCACCGCTATTTTGCTGGCCGCGCTACGCCGCCCAGCCGTGCTCGCCAAGACGGCAGCGACCATCGACGTGCTGTCGGGCGGACGCCTGGACCTCGGCGTGGGAGTCGGTTGGCAGCGCGAAGAGTACGAAGCAGTTGGACTGTCGTTCGAAGAACGCGGGCGCACGCTCGACCACACACTTGACGTCTGCCGCGCACTGTGGACGCAAACCCGAGCATCGTACGCATCGCCAGAACTGACCTTTGACGGCATTCACCAAATGCCCAAACCGGTGCAGCCTGGCGGCATCCCGATATGGGTCAGTGGCACCGTCAACAACGCGGTGGCTCGACGGATTGCCAGATTCAAAGCCGGCTGGATTCCCTGGGGAGCCGACCTCGCCGACCCGGCCAGGTCAATCGCCGCGATGCGCAAGCGTGTGAGTGACGCGGGCGGCGACCCGGCGGCGATGCCCGTACAGGGCTACGCACGCGTGGTCACGCAATCAGATCGCACACTCGACATTGACGCCACCATGGCGTCGGTACCTGCCCTCATCGACGCCGGCGTCACAGACGTGCGAGTGACCTGCGCCGTGCCGCCTGACCAGGCGACCGCCATCGAATTCTTGTCGGAAGTCGTGGCCGCATTTCGGTCAACCACGACTGGCTAGGAATCTCAGTCAGAGGTTCTTGGGCCGATTCACGAATCGGCCCTCGCGAGGCGAGAAAAACCAACCACCGCCAGCCAACGTACCGCCATCAACCGGCACGTTATGGCCCGTCACAAACCCCGACATGTCCGACGCCAAAAACAACGCCACCCGAGCCTGATCCATTGGCCAACCCAACCGGCCAACCGGTGCCCACGACGGCCACAGATCCTCGTGTTCCTCATAGCCGCTGAGGTAATCAACCTGCGGGCTCTGCGTGAGGTCGGGCCCAATGGCATTGACCCGCACGCCCTTGCGGCCCACGTTGGCCGCCAGGCTGGTGGTGAAGTGCGCCACCGCAGCTTTCATCGCGGCGTACACCGGCTCGCCCGGATACCCCCGCAATGCCTCGACGGAATGCACGTTTACTATCGACCCAGCCTGTCGTTCCGTCATCGATTTCAAGAATGCCTGCGTGACCGCGAAAACGTGAAACAAGTTGATGTCGTACATTGCCGCCCAGCTTTCTGGGGTCGAATTTTCGAAGCGCACCAGCGGTCGGTAGTCGCCGACATTGTTGACCAGGACGTCGATGTGGCCGTGGTGTTCCAACACTTCAGCGGCCAATCGCCGAACGTCGTCGATCGTGGTGACGTCGACCACATGGCTACGGGCCACACCACCCTTCGCCGCCACGAGCGCGCATGTTTCCGCGGCACGATCGGCGTCGATTTCTGCGATTTCGACGAGGGCACCGTGTTGCGCGAACAAAACTGCGATCGCCCGACCAATACCTTCGCCGCCACCCGTTACCACAGCCACCTTGTTGGCCAACAACTGGTTCCAATCGTCGATTGGTGGCACATCGCCCGGGCTCTGCGTCACCCCAACGCTCCCACGCCTAGTGCTACATCAGCGCTCACGACTCGGCGGGAACGCGCTCGTCGCGCAGGGCGGAGCGACGTGTTTTGCCGGCGTCGTCGCGCACGGGAAACTCGACAAATTCGAACGTGCGGGGAATTTTGTAGCGCACCAGACGCTCACCCAAAAAGGTCCGAAGTTCATCGATCGACACTGGCTCGACGGCGTGAATAATACCGTGGGGAATTTCGCCCATGTCTTCGTCGGGCAACCCAATTACGGCACTGGAATGCACGCCAGGAAACTCGTCGATAGCCGACTCAATTTCGGCCGGGTACAAGTTGGCCCCTCCCGACAAAATCATGTCCTTACGACGGTCAGCCAAATAGATGTAACCCTCAGCGTCAATCGACCCCATATCGCCAAGCGACTCCCAGCCATCATCGGTTACCTTGGCTTCGGCTCCGACGTAGCGATACGTCGGCGATGCCGCTGTCGAACGCATGTAAATTTCGCCGATTTCGCCCGCGGGCACCGGCTCCATGTCGGGCCCCAGCACCTTCATCTCGCCCATCAAACACCGGCCCACTGACCCGCGATGCGCCATCCATTCGTCGCCCCTGATGATGGTGACCGCTTGGGCCTCGGTACCGGCGTAAAGCTCCCAAATTTTCTCGCCGCCCAGCCATTCGATCCACGCCGTCTTGAGCCACACCGGGCACGCTGAAGCCATATGCCACAACGTTTTCAGCGACGACAAGTCGAACGATTCACGATTCTCCAGACGCCAAATACGCTGCATCATCGTGGGCACCACGAGGATCCAATCGGCTTGGTGGTCTTGGATGGCTTGCAGGGTTGCCTCCGCGTCGAATTTAGGCAACACAGCAATATGATTGCCGTACACCAAGGCCCGCGTCGAATACGTAAATGGCGCGTTGTGATACAGCGGCCCAGGGATCACCATGGACCCATCGCGTTGCATGCCTTGAGCGAGCGGCACGTCAGTGTCAACCACCCCGGGATCTCCGGCCACGATCAATTTCGGACGCCCGGTCGAGCCACCAGACGTTGGTGCTTTCCACGCCGGCGAGATGGCGTCGGGCAACTCGCCGTCGGATAGCGCCGCATCGGGCGTCCACCCGACGGGCAGACACACCCGACCCGGATGCGTGCCTTCGTCGGCGCCGAGCACGACCGGTGAGTCGGCTAACTCCACAATGGCTTCGCGTTCGCGCAATGGCAACCGTGGCGACACTGGTTGAGGTACGGCACCCAACTTCCACACCGCCAGCACGGTCTCGTAGAACTCGATCGAGTTGGGCAGGCCAATCGTGACGAAATCGCCGAGCTTGACGCCATGCGCGGCCAGCGCACGAGCACGCCGGTTGCTGCGTTTTTCGAGGTCGCCACGAGTCACCGAATTATCGGCGCACGTGATGGCGACCCGGTCAGGCGCCTCAGCAGCGCTGGCAGAAAAAGCGCGCCCTAAAGAAATGATGGCCATCAAATACTCCTGTGGTTACGGTTCTGAAATGACGAGCGTGGGTTCCTCGGTGAGGACCCATTTCACGTCAGTGGTGTCAAGAAATCGTTCGATGTCGGCTTGCATTGCCGGAAAATCCGGCTCGCCGATGTGCGAATAAAACGACTCGACGGAGTCGAAAATTTGAATCGTCACACCATCGAATTCCGGCTCAGGCTGACGGCCCTCCGACGGTGGCCAGATCACCGCATGCTGCTCGTAACGACGCACATATTTCGCGGCGCTGGAGTTGGCAATGAGGGGGCCGTGGATGTCATGCCAGTAAGCCAAAAATTCGTCGTGCGTCGTGCCCGGTTTGCGTTTCAGGTACGTCATCAAGCGAATCATTACAAGCCCTCCTGGGAGCGTAAGTGGTGCGACAAATCGCCGATTTGATCCGTCACAAGGCGACGCTCAGCAAATCTCCAGATGCCGTCGACTCGCTCAAATTTGTCGTGGTAGCGCCCGGAAATAATTGCTTGCATGGCGAATCCTGGCGCAGTTTGTGTGACGGTAAAATACGACCTGGCCGTAGCGACCTCGCCCGCAACTTCGATGATGGCATTAGTGACCAGGTGTTTTGTGCCGGGACGACCGCCCTCGTAAGTGAGAACCACCTTACGCATCATGGAACCAACCTGGGCACCACGGCTCGCTCGTGTCGGCGTGAAGAAATAGTCACCGTCTCTGAACAACTCGCCAACACCGTCGAAATCGCCGTTATCGACCCGCTCGGCGTACGCATACAACAGATTCAGAATTGCTTGTTCGTCAGTCACTCTTAGCCCAATCACTCAACACGTCGGCCGCAGCTGTGGCACCGCGATGCTCTGGCACGCCGGCCGTTGTGGGTGTGCGCGAAAATCTCGGCGCTGGTTGCGGCTGAGGCACGCCGTTGACGGTGGCAATCATCTGGCGATCGGCGTTGTGAGGATCGGCGGCAACCTCAGCCGGGGCCAAAACCGGTGCTACGCAGGCGTCGGAATTGGCAAATATTTCGCACCACTCGTAACGCGTTTTTGATGCCACGATTTTGGCCACTTCAACTTTGAGCGAGGGCCATTGAGATTGATCCCATTGCGGCATGGGTGGATCGATGCCGAGGCCCTGCATCAACTCGGCGTAGAACTGCGGTTCGAGCCCGCCGACGGATAAGTACCGTCCGTCGAGCGTCTCGTACACGTTGTAGAAATGCGCTCCCCCGTCGAGCATGTTGGTGCCTCGATCACCGTAGGTGCCCAGGGCATAGGGCGCGAAAAATGGGCCAAGCAACTGCGACGCGCCGTCGACCATGGCAACGTCGATCACTTGCCCGAGGCCACTCGTGGCACGCTCCACCAACGCCGCGCAGACGCCCATTGCGAGCAGTTGCCCGCCACCGGCAAAGTCGCCGAGAACATTGATGGGGAACGTGGGCGGCTGACCCTCAAAGCCAAACGAGTGCAATGCGCCGGAAAGCGCGATGTAGTTGATATCGTGCCCAGCGCGCAATGCCCAGGGGCCGATTTGCCCCCATCCGGTCATGCGGGCGAATATCAATCGCGGGTTGAGCGCGCACAGCTCGGCGGGGCCAATGCCGAGACGTTCGCAGACGCCCGGACGGAACGGATCGATGACCACGTCGGTGTTGGCCACCATGGTCTTGAGCGTGGCGAGGTCGTCAGCGTTTTTGAAATCAAGTACTACCGAACGCTTGCTGCGCTCCATTGGATTCGTGGCTGGTTTCGACGTGTCGGCGGCGCCAAAAATGCCTGGCGTGTTGCGGCCAACGGTCACGACATCCGCGCCCATGTCGGCCAACATCATGCCGCCGAACGGCCCAGGGCCAATACCCAGAAGTTCCACGACGCGCACGCCTGCGAGCGGCCCAGCCATTAGCTAGCTCCCCGCAGCCGCGGTTGCTTTGGCCCAGCGATAGTCGGGCTTGCCGGCCGGAGAGCGCACGATGGCGTCCACGATCACAATGGCGCGCGGCAACTTGTAGCCAGCCACATGCGCCCGGCAATGGGTCTGAATATTCTCCAGCGTGACTGTGGTGCCGGGGCGCGGGTGCACCACTGCTGCCACTCTCTCGCCCCACCGATCGTCAGGCACACCAACTACCACTACATCGAAAATCCCGGGGTAGGCCTTGAGTGCATTCTCTACTTCTTCTGGGAAGATCTTCTCACCGCCAGAGTTGATACATACCGAGCCGCGGCCCAAAAGCGTGATCGCTCCATCGTCTTCAATTTGGGCAAAGTCGCCCGGAATCACGTAGCGAATGCCGTCGGGCGCGATCACGAACGTGGCCGCAGTTTTCTCGGGATCGTTCAGGTAACCAATCGGCACGTTGCCGCTACGGGCCAGACGCCCTATCACGCCAGAGCCGGGCACCACTGGCCGCAGGTCGTCGTCGAGCACAACGGCATCGCGGGCCGCGCCAACTGTCGGGCCGCCCTTCATCACGCCACCGCGACTCCACACTGTCATGCCATTCGCTCCGCCTTCGCTGGAACCAATGGCATCGGTGATGAACAGATTCGGGAACAAATCGAGGAATTCGTCTTTACAGGTCGGCGAAAACAACACGGCTGAGGAGCTCAACAAGAACCAGCTCGATGTATCTGGCGCGTCGCCCCGAGCCACTGCGGCCTGGCGGGCATCGAGGAGCGGACGAGCCATCGCGTCGCCGGTAATCATCAACATGTTGACGCCCTCGTCGGCAATCGTTTGCCACACATTGTCGGCGTCGAAGCGGGCCCGCAGAATTGACCGATTGCCTTGAAACCCTTGCCCCATAATGCTCCACTGCGTAGCGCCGTGCATAAGCGGAGCAATGGGGAAGTTGGTCATGGCGCCGCCAGCGTTGCCTTTGGCAATGAAGCCAGCGGGGGAATCCAACTTGTCGCCGGTGCGAATATCGATACCGCCACCGAGTGCCATCACGACATCTTCGTGACGCCACACCACACCCTTGGGCATGCCGGTGGTACCTCCGGTGAACAGAATATAGATGTCGTCATTGGATCGCGGGCCGAAGTCGCGCACTGTCGATTCGGCGGCCAGCGCGGCTTCGTAGTCGGGACCGATGACCAGTTGCGGCAGGTCAGGTGCGACGCCTTTGGTCATTGAAATAAATTCATGTTGGACAACGACAAGCTTGAGGCCAGCGTTGTCAAATAGATACTGCAACTCGTCGGTCACATAGCGGTAGTTGATGTTGATCCATACAGCGCGCAGTTTGAAAACTGCCCACAGCGTCTCGACCCACTCAACGCAGTTGTATGCGTATATGCCCACATGATCGCCTGGCCCGATGCCTCGGGCCGCCAGCGCGTGCGCCAGTTGATTGGCCCGCGCTTCGATCTGGGCGTATGTGCGCGTCGTGTGCTCGTCGGCCAGGTACGGGCGATCGGGCCACTCGTCGGCGGCCTGCTCGAGTAGGTCAGCAATATTGAACGTGGTCGCCGTCATGATCGCCTACCCGTTCGCCGCCGCCAGAGGATTCGACGCGCTCACGGCTTCTCGGCTCCAAGCACCCACATGGCGAAGAATTGCGAGCCGCCACCGTAGGCATGGCCGAACGACTTGCGTACACCGTCAATTTGGTGCTCGCCGGCCGTGCCCATCACCTGCATGGCTGCTTCACCGAATCGGATGGTGCCACTGGCGCCAATCGGGTTGCTACTCAGCACGCCACCGGACGCGTTTACCGGCAGCTTGCCTGTCATCTCGGTGACGCCGTCTTCCACGAAACGCCAACCCTGATCCTTTGGCGCGAAACCCAGGTTTTCCAGCCACATCGGCTCAAACCAGGCAAACGGTACGTAGATTTCGCACACATCGATTTCTTCGAGCGGATTGGTGATGCCGGCCTTGTGCCATAAGTCTTGGGCGCACATTTCGCCGGCAAGTGGGCTGACCTGATTACGGCCGGCAAACTGCGTGGGCTCGCTGCGCATGGCCGTGGCGTGCACCCAAGCCTTGGGCACGTTCATCGTGTCGGCAACGTCTTCGCTCACCAACACCATGGCGGCGGCGCCATCGCTGGACGGGCACGTCTCGACGAACCGCACCGGATCCCACAACATGGGTGTTTCGAGCGCCTTTTCCAACGTCCAATCGGACTGTTGCAAGTGCGCGTACGGGTTCTTGCAGGCGTTGGTACGGTCCTTCACTGCCACCATGGCACCAATGTGCGCAGGTGCTCCGGAACGCTTGATATAGCTGCGAATGATCGGCGAGAAGTAGCCACCGGCACCGGCATGCACCGGCATCGAAAAGGGCAACGGTACCGACAGCGCCCACATGGCATTGCCGTCACTCTGCTTCTCGAAACCTATGGTCAGCACTCTTTTAAACACACCAGATGTCACGTGCTGCGACGCCACGATCACCGTCGAGCCGCCCACGCTGCCAGCGGTGTGTACACGAAACACAGGCTTGCCTTGGGCAGCGAGCGCTTCGGCGAGCCAGAGTTCGGGCATCATGACACCTTCGAGCATGTCGGGGGCCTTGCCGATGACGATGGCGTCAATTTCGGCCATGGTCATGTGCGCTTCGGCCAGTGCACGGTCGACGGCCTCACGAACGAGACCAGCGATTGATACATCGGCACGGCACGCCGTGTGGTGGGTTTGGCCCACGCCGACTACTGCACAACGGGTTGCACTCATGCTGACGCCTCCATTACGCACACCAAATTTTGTTGTAGGCACGGGCCTTGGGTGGCGTGGCCAACCACTCGATCGGCGGTACCGTTGTGGATTCTTGTGGCCGCTTCACCGAGGCGAGCGAGCCCTGCCGACATCAGCGGGTTGGCCACTAGCGCTCCGCCGCTGGGCGTGATGCTGGTCGCGGCGGCGTCGAGGCCCAAAGCCGTGGTAAGCAAGATTTCGTGGTGGCTAAACGGGGCGTGCAATTCGGCTACGTCAACCTTGTCACTAGTGACGCCCGCCGCTCGGGCCGCGGCAGCCGCCGATGGACTCGAAGTGAGCGACCGGTTACCCAAATTCTGACTGTCGATTCGGTGCTCGATCCCTTTGATCCAGGCTGGCCGAGCACACAGTTTTTCCGCTATGCCTCGGGCCGCGATGATCACAGCGCTGACGCCATCTGCCATCGTCGGGCAGTCGTGCGCTCGCAGCGGATTGGCCCACATGGGTGCCTCGAGCAACTCGTCCGCTGTGTGGTTGCCGCGCACTAGCGCATAGGGATTGTCGATACCATTTCGGCGAGCCCGAGCAACTACTTCGGCCATATCGCGCTC
>JAYWAI010000364.1:0-3973 GCA_043782545.1 Acidimicrobiia bacterium | reverse complement strand
TGCCCTTCCGACTCCGGTCACACCACGGATAGGCGTTCGGGCCGGAGCTCTCGGCGAGGCCGGGTTTCACGGCGATCCAGCAGATCGAATTCTCTGGTCGACGGCCGCCGAACTCGGCGTGCCGTTGCTGAGTAAGGACGATCGGATACGCAAATTTGGTCGAGTGAACCACGAGGTGAAAGTCATCTGGTGAGCATGAACGCTGCGTGTTCTAACCTGGGCGCGTGAGTGAATTCGCCGGCGGTGACCGTGATGGCCCGATCGGGATGTTTGACTCCGGATTCGGTGGGCTGACGGTCGCTCGGGCGTTGATCGACCTGTGCCCAGCCGAAGACCTTGTGTACATCGGCGATACGGGCCGTTACCCATACGGGCCCCGTTCAACCGACGAGGTCCGCGGCTTTGCGCTTGAAATTTCCCGTGCGCTGATCCAGGATCACGGCGTCAAAATGATTGTGGTGGCGTGCAATACAGCGGCCGCCGCCCTACCGGTTGATGTGATTGCCGACACATTTGGCGTGCCTGTCGTTGGCGTGATCGAGCCAGGTGCTCGGGCGTTGGTGCAGGCCACGTCGTCGGGACGAGTTGGTGTGATTGGCACGGTCGGCACGGTGCGGTCGGGGTCGTATCAACGGGTTTTGAACGAGCTCGAGCCGACGCTCAACGTGACCGTGGCGGCGTGTCCTGGGCTGGTGGAGTTCGTCGAGAAGGGCGAAACCTCCGGTGAACAAATTTCGGTTCTCACTGAGCGACTGTTGGCGCCGGTGCTGTCGGCTGATGTCGACGCGTTGTTGTTGGGGTGTACGCACTATCCGTTTTTGGCCCGGGTGATCGGCGAGGTGATGGGGCCAGATGTGGTGCTCGTGTCGTCGGCTGATGAAACGGCGTTCGAAGTTCTTTCGCTTTTGGCGTCGTTGGGAATGGCGCGCCAGGGCGGTGCGCTCGGCGGTGCGCTTGGTACGCACACCTGGTTGTCGTCGGGAGACGTGGCAACCTTTGCTCGACTGGGCCGGCAACTGCTTGGCCCCGAACTCGATTCAGTACAGAAATGGACACCGGTATGACCGACACGACAACTGCTCCTGGGCCCCGGGCCGATGGGCGTCATTACGACGAACTTCGCCCTATGAGCTTTGAGCGCGACTACACCAACGCTCCGGCGGGCAGCGTGTTGGTGACGTTCGGCGAAACACGCGTGCTGTGCACAGCGTCGATCGATGAGGACGTCCCACGGTGGATGAAGAACAAAGGCAAAGGGTGGGTCACAGCCGAGTATTCGATGCTGCCGGGCTCGTCGCCAGAACGTGTTGACCGCGAGGCGGCTAAGGGCAAACAATCCGGCCGCACGCAAGAAATTCAGCGGCTCATTGGGCGTTCGTTGCGCAGCGTGTGCGACATGGGGTTGCTCGGCGAACGTCAAGTAATTGTTGACTGTGATGTGCTCCAAGCCGATGGCGGTACCCGAACCGCTTCAATTTGCGGGGCCTACGTAGCGTTGCATGATGCGCTCACGCGGGTGGTGCAATCGGGGGCGATCAAACGGCACCCGCTTACGGCCCATCTGGCCGCGATCTCGGTCGGCATTGTGAAGGCTGTGCCGATGCTCGACTTGATGTACACCGAAGATTCCACGGCTGAGGTTGATATGAATGTGGTGATGACCCGGCCCCTTGGTGGGGGACCCGCGCTCTTCACCGAAGTACAGGGCACAGCCGAAGGCGCGCCGTTTAGCCGGAGCGAGTTGGATTCAATGCTGGCGTTGGCCGAGGCGGGTATTTCGCACATTCACGATTTGCAAGCGCAGATTGTGTCGATGCCGCCGGCGCCCAAGAAGCTTGGCCGGTAGCGGGGGCGGGCGGCGATGAGGTTCGTGCTGGCGTCGGCCAATCCGCACAAGGCGGCCGAGATCGCCGAGATCATGGCCGATGAGCGGGGCATCGAATTGATTGCTCGGCCCGCTGATGTGCCCGACGTGGACGAGACAGAGCTCACGCTCCAGGGCAACGCGTTGCTCAAAGCGCGTGCGCTGGTTGTCGCAACTGGGCTGGCGGCAATCGCCGATGACACTGGGTTGGAAGTCGATGCTCTCGGCGGCGCGCCCGGAGTGATCTCGGCCCGGTACGCCGGCGAGCCATCCGACGCGGTGGCCAACCGGGCCAAGTTGCTCTACGAACTTTCGCTGCAATTGCTTGGCGATCGGTCGGCTCGGTTTCGTACGGTTGCCGTGGCTGTGTTTCCCGATGGACGCGAAGTGATCGCGCACGGGGTGTGCGAAGGCGTGATCGGGCTTGACGAACGAGGTGAAGGCGGCTTCGGTTACGACTCGATTTTCGTGCCGGTTGAAGGCAATGGCCGAACGTTTGCGGAGATGACGTCGGATGAGAAGCACGCCGTCAGCCACCGCGGCCGGGCGTTTCGCGCACTACAAACTTTGCTGTAGATACGAGCTCGGCCCGGGCAGAGTTCTACGCGTAGGCGTAGGGTATTTTCGGTGGTGAGTGCATTCGTGTGTTGTCGGGCAGGGTGATGGTGGTGTTGCGTTGGTGGTCGATTTCGATGCGCCATCCGTCGTCGTGGATTCGGTGGTGGTGGCGGCTGCACAGCGGCAGGAGGTTGTCGAGGTCGGTTGGTCCGCCGTTTTCGTAGTGGTGAATGTGGTGGGGTTGGCAGTTGTCGAATTTGACGTTGCAGTCGGGCACGGCGCAGGTGTTGTAGATGGTGCTTAGTGCGAGGCGTTGGTATTTTCCGGCGGTGCGGGCGATGAGGCCCAGGTTAAGTGGTAGTCCGTGGCGGTCGGTTTCGGCGACGTAGATGTCGGCGTGCAACGCAATTTCGCGGATGGTGTCGATGGGGAGTTCGGCCCCGTTGTTGACCGATAGCCGTGTGCTGGGGTGTTTGCCGTTTCGGAGTGTTTCGTGGTCGATGACGATGACGATTTCGGCTCGTGGTGGGCGTGTATTGGGAGTGTTGGTGGTGCCATCGACGAGTTCGATGAAGGCTTGGGCGCGCAGGTGGTCTTGTTGGGCCCCGGCATCAGCCAGGTGTGGCTCGGGTTTGTTGGGCCCGTGGAACTTGGCTTCGAGTTTGTTGCGGATGCGGCCTTCGAGTCGGGCGCCGGTGAGTGGGTCGAATTCGCCGCGGAGGTTCCACATGCCAGTGGTGGGGTCGATCCAATGCCTCAGATAGCTAGCTGCCTTCTGCCGTACAAAACGGGCGACATCATCGCCGGGATCGGTGACCCTGTTGACGAGTCGTTTCAAACAATCACGAAATTTGTCGGGCGGCATCGCCGCCGCAAACGACGCAATGTGCGCGTCGTCGGCTGCGAGCATTGAGCGTTGCTCTTGGGTGAGGCGCGCCGTGACAGTGCGCATAACTTCAACGTGCGCTGGTGTGACGACGCCATTGCCGAGTGCCGTAGTAACAGCCGGAAATTCAGCTGCTAGCGAGGCTCTCTCGACCGCCTTGCCTGCGTCGGCCAATGTGCTGTGCGATGCCTTGGCAAGGAGGTGCTCGGCGCTGATAGATGGGTTCGCCGACGCCAGTGCGGACACCAGCTGCGTTGTCGTAATTTTGGCCGCAGCGCACCAAGATTCAATTCGAGTGATGGCAGCGAGCTGGTGTTGGGCATCGTCAATCGTGACCGCTTGTGCGGCCACTACCTCGATTAACCGGGATACTTCGCTCGCCTCCATCTGGCTATCTTATCAAACATGTGTTCGTAACGCAATAGTGATACGGAAATAAAAACTGGTGTTCTGATTGCCTGAAAAAACTACCAGTTGCGCATGTCAATGGGCCAGACGTCGAAGATTTCCGTGTCATTGTTGAGATCGGAAATCGACGTGGCGTCGGCTACGAACATGCGCTCATGTTGCGAGCACGTCGGGTCGATGTGGGCTGGAATCACGGCCACCCGAGTACCGGGCCGGGGCAACGGGGTCGACCGATCTGATGGCGCGAACGTGACGTG
>JAYWAI010000363.1:0-10500 GCA_043782545.1 Acidimicrobiia bacterium | reverse complement strand
GCCGAAGTCGGCTGGGTCGCCCAAAACACCGGTAGGCACGTCTCGGCCGGCCAATGAAATGTCGTCGCCGTACAGGCTCGTGAGGCGGTCGGTGACGTGAAGGCCGGGCTGCACCGAGTTGACAGTTATGCCCTGCGAGGCCACCTCGAGCGCCAATGTTTTCAGGAATGCAGTGGCTCCGGCCCGTGCCGTGTTGGACAAAATCAGATTCGGTGCTGGTTGTTTTACGGTGTAACTCGTGATTGCTACGACCCGACCCCAGCCTTGGGCTTGCATGTGGGGCACGGCTCGCTGACACATTGCCACCACACTCAACAGGTTGAGATCAATAGCGGTTGGATACGACGACAACGGAGTCGACGCAAAGTTGCCCTGGGGTGGACCACCGGCGTTGGTCACCAAAATGTCGACGCCGCCCAGCGCGGCGACGGCATCGTCGATGAAGCTTGAAGCACCCTCGGGCGTTGACACATCGGCCACGACCGACAGCGCGCCCGGCAATTTTGCTGCCGCGGCCGCTAACCGATTTTCGGATCGCCCGCTGACCACCACCGTGCACCCTTCTGCCAGCAACGCGGCCGCCGACGCGAATCCCAAGCCCGCCGATGACGCCGCCACAATTGCTCGCTTACCAGAAATTTTTAGATCCATTTGGTGACCCTACGCGTTTCAGGGGCGGTTGTGCTGATTGCGCAAACTCTTGTGAAATCGACGGGTGGCCTGGTGCGCGGCGGCCGCCTGCCAGCCGGTGCGGTCGCGTTCTGAACGGGCGAGTTCAGCGCTCAAATTCAAATAGCTATCGAGACGATCTTGCGTGATCAAGTTGTCAGTTATGCCGTTACGCACGGCGCACCCTGGCTCGGCCATGTGGGCGCAATCGCGAAACTTGCACAGCTCGGCCAGATCTTGAATATCCGAGAAGGCGGCCGCCAAGCCGCCCTCGGCATCGGCCAGCCCGAGAGCGCGGATGCCTGGTGTGTCAATGAGCAGGCCGCCGGCGGCCAGCATGATGAGTTGGCTATTGGTCGTGGTGTGTTTGCCTTTGTCGTCAAAGACTCGAACCTCGCCCGTGGCGACAACTTCGTGGCCGACCAGTTTGTTGATGAGCGATGATTTTCCTACGCCAGATCGGCCAAACATCACAATGGTCTTGCCCGTCGAAATGAATGGCGTGAGCGCGTCGAAACCCTCGCCGGTCGTGTTGGATACGGGCAGCACGTCAACCCCGAGCGCACTCTGGTGGGCGAGCGTGACTGCAGTTTGGGTCACCTCGCTCGATACGACGTCAGATTTTGTGAGCACGATCACGGGTTGGGCATCGGATTCCCATGCAACGACGAGTTCGCGCTCTAGTCGGCGCACGTTGAGGTCGCTGGTGAGGGACTGCAAGATGAAGACATAGTCGACATTGGCGGCCAGGTATTGGATCTCGGTGCGGCTGTCAGCTGCGGCTCGTGACAACACTGATGTGCGGTCCAACGTCTCAACGATTTCCTCCCGTTCGACGTCGACGGCAACCCAGTCGCCGACCGCTACGGGTTGTGGTGTGCGGGCCCGAAGGTCCGTAGCACGACCGGTCACGATGGTGCACCAACCCCGATCAACTCGGGTCACGCGGCCCACGACAAACACCGGATTGAGTTCGGCGGACAGCGCGGCCCAGCGGTCATTCCAGCCGTACTTTGCGCGGGGGTCGATCGTGTCCAAGGATTCTTAGGATACGCCGAGTTCACGTTTCAGCGGCTCGACATTGTTACGGTAAAGGTTTTCCCCTGGTTCGTTCGCTGCAAAGAAGAGGTACATGCCCAAGTCACTGGTGATCGTCGAGTCACCCGCGAAAGCCAAAACGATTGGCAATTTTCTCGGGAAAGATTTCGTGGTGAAGGCTTCAATCGGCCATATCCGTGACTTGCCGCGCAACGCCACTGAAGTGCCAGCGGCCTACAAAGGCGAGCCGTGGGCCCGTCTTGGCGTCGATGTCGACAACGATTTCAAAGCGCTCTACGTGGTCAGTAAAAAAGACGTTATTCGAGATCTGAAGGCCGAACTCAAGGGCGTCGACGAGCTCTATCTGGCTACCGACGAGGATCGTGAAGGCGAAAGTATTTCATGGCATCTTCTTGAATTGCTGAGCCCGCGCGTACCCGTCAAACGAATGGTGTTCCACGAGATCACCAAGGACGCCATCGAGCATGCGGTAGCGAATTCGCGTGACATTGATTACGCACTGGTCGATGCGCAAGAGACCCGTCGAATTCTGGATCGTCTCTATGGATATGAAGTGTCGCCGGTGTTGTGGCGCATGGTCGGGTCTGGCCTGTCGGCGGGGCGCGTGCAATCAGTGGCCACCCGAGTGGTCGTGGACCGCGAACGGGCG
Source organism: Acidimicrobiia bacterium (assembly GCA_043782545.1). Classification (GTDB taxonomy): domain Bacteria; phylum Actinomycetota; class Acidimicrobiia; order Acidimicrobiales; family JBBRKR01; genus JBBRKR01. Next base: position 8,123 of record JAYWAI010000363.1, on the reverse strand, counting down.
CGTATGCGGTTCAACTCGGCGGGCTATTGGGACGTCGACGCGCTGGTGTCGAGCGCCGGCTCGGCCACATTCAATTCGACGCTGGTGCAAGTAGACGGTCAGCGACTGGTGACCGGCAAAGACTTCGATGAAAACGGTGTTGTAACTCGCGCCGGTGCGGTGGTTTTTAGCGAGCAACAAGCAACGGGGCTCGTGACCGCGTTGGCCGGCAAGCAGTTTGCTGTGCGGTCGGTGGAAGACAAACCATTCCGCCAACAACCCCGCCCGCCGTTCATGACCACGTCGCTTCAGGTCGAAGGTGGTAACAAACTTCGCATGTCGTCACAACAGGTGATGCGGGTGGCCCAGAGCCTGTACGAACGTGGCTATATCACCTACATGCGTACCGACTCGACCACGTTGAGTCAGACCGCGCTCGATGCGGCGCGCCGCCAAGTACGCGAGCTCTACGGCGCCAACTACGTGCCCGACAAGCCGCGCATGTATGTCAAGAAAGTGAAAAACGCCCAGGAGGCCCACGAAGCGATTCGACCCGCTGGCGACAATTTTCGGACGCCAGATTCCGTGGCTCGGGAACTTAATATCGATGAGCTGCGTCTCTACGATTTGATCTGGAAACGCACCATTGCGTCACAAATGGCCGACGCGACCGGTATCTCCGTTCAGGTGCGTTTGGGTGCTATCGCCGCCGATGGGCTCGACGCCGAATTCGCGGCAAGCGGGCGCACCATCTCGTTTCCTGGCTATCTGCGGGCCTATGTCGAAGGTGCCGATGACCCCGAAGCCGAGCTCGAAGACAAAGAGTCGGTACTGCCTGCGTTGTCGGTTGGGGCGGTGCTCGACGTCGCCGAGCTCACCGCCAAAGGCCACACGACGTCGCCGCCAGCTCGATACACCGAAGCCTCACTGGTGAAGAAGCTCGAAGAACTGGGCGTCGGACGCCCATCCACGTATGCCACGGTGATGAGCACGATTCAAGATCGCGGTTATGCGTGGAAGAAGGGCACCGCATTGGTGCCGACATGGACAGCCTTTGCTGTGATCCAACTATTGGAACGCCATTTCCCGCGTTTGGTTGACTATCGATTTACCGCCAGTCTGGAAGACGATCTGGACGACATTGCCAACAAGCAACAAGAACGAATTCCGTGGTTGAACCGCTTCTACTTTGGTGGCGTAGATAAGACACAAGACCCCGGTTTGAAGTCGCTGGTGCACGACAACATGGGTGGTATCGATGCCGCTGAAATCAACTCGATTCCGATTGGCAACGACCCTGACGGCGTGCTCATTGTCGTGAAGCCCGGCAAGTTTGGGCCGTACATTAAGCGGGGCGACGAGACCGCCAGCGTGCCAGAGAGCCTGTGTCCCGATGAGCTCACAGTCGAGAAGGCAATCGAACTGTTTGCCGCACCTAAGGGTGATCAACCCATTGGCGTGGACCCCGAAAGTGGTCTTGACGTGTTCGCTAAAAACGGACGATTTGGGCCGTATGTGCAACTTGGCCGCAGCGATGATTCTGATACGAAGCCCCGCATGTCGTCGTTGTTCAAATCAATGAAGCTTGAATTGGTGACCGTCGAGGATGCGATGCGCTTGCTGCAATTGCCGCGCGTCGTGGGTGTTGACCCCGCCGACGGAGCACAGGTTGTAGCGCAAAATGGTCGCTACGGCCCGTACATTCAAAAAGGTTCCGAGAGCCGATCCATCGACAGCGAAGAGCAGTTACTGACGATCTCGCTGGAAGAGTCGCTCGTTGTTTTGGCGCAGCCGAAACGCGGTCGCGGCCAGCGGTCAGCGGCGCCGGTTGCACCCTTACGCGAGCTTGGGCCCGACCTTGCTTCTGGCAGCCCTGTGGTCGTCAAAGAGGGTCGATTCGGCCCATACGTGACTGACGGCACGACGAATGCCAGCTTGCGAAAAGGCGACACCATCGAGGGCATCACGATTGAGCGTGCCGCGGAGTTGTTGCAGATGCGACGAGAAGCCGAACCACGGCCTAAGAAGGCCCGCTCGACAGCTAAGAAAGCGCCAACGAAAAAGGCAGCCGCCAAGAAAACCGCAGTGAAAAAGACAACCGTCAAGAAAGCCGCAGCCAAGAAGACCGTTCTCAAAAAGACCGTGAAAAAACAGGCCTGATTCGGCGTGTCAGTTTCAGAATCGTCTGAACCGGAGGGCGCCAAAACTCCGCGGCAGTCTTTCGCTGTCCGGTTCTTCGGTACGCCGGGCTTTTTCCACTTGTGGATCGCCCAGGTGGTGTCGGCTTTGGGTGACTGGCTGGGAATTCTGGCTTTTACAGCGCTGGCGGCAGACCTCGGAGGCAAGAACGCCGGAGCGGCCGTAGCTCTCGTCATGATCGCCCGAGTGCTGCCGGGCTTCTTTATGGCGTCGGCAGCTGGCGTCATCGTGGACCGATTTGATCGCAAAAAGATCATGGTGGTGTGCGACCTCGGACGGGCGGCTGTATTGGCCACTGTGCCGTTTATTAACCGGGTGTCGTACCTGGCGTTGGCATCGTTTACGTTGGAACTTTTCACCGGTTTGTGGTCGCCAGCCAAGGAAGCGTCGGTGCCGAACCTGGTGCCCAGAGAACGCCTTGCCACGGCCAACTCGCAAAACGTCGGCGCCGCGTACGGCACCATTCTAATTGCTTTTCCACTGTTCGCGTTTTCGGCCAGAATCGCCGAGTGGGGCCACAATTTTCACGTCTCATCGGTGTTGCGATTCGACAAGCAATCCATTGCGATTTACCTCGACATGGTCACCTTTATGGCCAGCGCGTTGATCATTTCGCGATTGAATCTGCCCCATCACGCTCGCCGCGCCGGAAACCCTGATAAGCGCATTGACTTCGCGCAGGGATTTCATGAGTTACGCGAAGGATGGCAATTCGTGGGCATTTCGCCGACGGTTCGTGCAGTCATGGTGGGCCTCGGCGCTGGATTACTCGGCGGCGGGATGGTGATTCCGTTGGGTCCTCTGTTCTCGAAAGAAATTTTGCGCGCTGGCGAGTCTGGCTATGGCGCGCTTACGACCGCACTCGGATATGGCGTTGCCTTTGGGGTGCTCAACGCGAACTGGTTACAGAAGCGTGTACCCAAGGAATACGTCTTCACTGGGGCGGTGATCAGCGGCGCTGTTTCGCTTGCCATCGCGGCGTCGCTGGGGTCACTTTGGGCGGCGTCGATTGGTATTTTTGGGCTCGGCACGTGTGCAGGATTTATGTACGTGTTGGGTTTCACTTTGCTTCATGAGAGCGTCACCGATGAACTGCGGGGACGCATCTTTGCGTCCGTGGCGGCCATCGTGCGGTTCTGTATTCTGCTCGCCCTCACGCTCGGGCCGTTACTTGTCCAACCGCTTGATCACCTGAGTCGGTCGTGGTTCGGCGCCGATCGCGCCATTGGTGGTTTCGAACTCTTTGGCGTGCGAATGGCGTTGTACGTCGCTTCGGTAATTATCGCCTTGGCCGGGTTGTTGTCGCTGAAGACGCTGCGCAGAGGTGGCCGTGAGCCGGCCAAAGATCCAGCCGGCGACCCGGCGGTCGGCTTGCCATGAGTCGTGGCTACTTCATTGCTTTGGAAGGCGGCGAAGCATCGGGAAAGTCGACGCAAGCGCGCATCCTGGGCAAAGCCATCAACGCGGTAGTTACCCGCGAACCCGGCGGCACGGCGCTCGGGGCACGCATGCGCGAGATCTTGCTCAGCAAGGACACCGTTGGTTTGACGTCGCGTGCCGAAGCACTGCTAATGGCGGCAGATCGCGCCCAACATGTTGAGGAAGTTGTTCGGCCAACCCTCGAAGCGGGACGGCATGTGATTACCGATCGCCACTCTGGCTCATTCATTGCCTATCAAGGGTACGGGCGAGGCCTCGATATCGACGCCGTGACCAAACTCACGCAGTGGGCCACGGCGGGTTTGCGGCCAGACCTGGTTGTCCTCATTGACGTGAGTTCGGATCGCACGTCGACGCGACGCAACGCCACGCAACACGACCGCCTTGATGCAGAAGATGCCGCATTTCACGATCGAGTAGCTAGCGGATTTCGATCACTAGCCGTAGCCGATCCGGCCACGTGGGTAATCGTTGACGGCGACGGTACTGTCAACCAGGTGCAGCACCGCATCCGAGACGCGATAGCCGAACGGCTTGGCCTATGACGGCGCTATTCGTTGATGTCGTGGGGCAGGCCGAACCCGTTGAACGCCTCCAAACACTGGCCAAGAAACCACCGCACGCGTACCTCTTCGTCGGGCCAGCGGGCACAGGTAAGATGAGTGCCGCATTGAGTTTTGCCGCGCTGTTGCTGTGCGAATCTGGCGGTTGTGGCGAGTGCCGCACCTGTCGGTTGGCTATTGAGGGGCATCACGCCGACGTGACGGTGATGACGCACGAAGGTGCCACGGTGCGCAAGGACGAAGCGCAACTTATTCGCACCGCGGCAAATCGCAGCCCCGTAGAGGGCCGCCGCAAAGTGCTGATACTTGATGACTTTCACGAGGCCAGCCCAGATTCGGTGGCGTTGTTGCTCAAGACCGTTGAGGAACCACCAGCGTCCACGTTTTTCATTTTGCTGAGCCAGGACGTGCCACCTGATTTGGTCACTATCGCCAGTCGTTGCGTCCGCCTCGAATTTCGTCCGCTGCCTGAGGCGAGTATTGCCGCATTTCTGGTGACTCAAGGCTGGCCGGAAGTTGATGCTGCTCATGCTGCGCATGGCGCCGATGGCAACTTGCAACGGGCGCAATTGTTGGTGACCGATGAGGGGTTTGTGCAACGACAGCAGTTCTGGGCGAATTTGCCAGAGGGGCTCGACGGCACCGGAGCTACCGTCGAAGCACTCGTCACCGAGATCGTTTCCCTGGTCGACGCAGCTGGGGCGCCACTGTTCGCCAAACAGGAAGCTGAACTCGCGACACTCGAGGAGCGGGTGAAGGCCACCGGCGAGCGAGGCAGTGGCCGAGCCGATTTGGTCAAGCGGCATGCCAGGGAACTGCGTCGATTGAAACGGGACGAACTGCGCTTCGGTTTGGGTGAATTGAGTCGAGCGTACCGTGACCGTCTCACGTCGAGTCATCCAGATCGGGCTGTTCGCGCCATTTCTGAGATCACTGTGGTGGCCGAACATCTGATCCGCAACCCGAATGAAACCCTACAACTTCAGGCGCTTTTTATCTCTCTGGGGAGTTAGGTCCCGAGTCGGCGAAACGCACGATGTTGCGGCCTTGAGCTTTCGCTTTGTACATCGCCCCGTCGGCATCGCGCAATAACGTCTCAGCCGTTTGCCCGGGCTCACCTCGCGAAATCGCCACGCCAATGCTCGTCGTGAACGAAAATTCGAGTTCTTGAATGGCGACTGGGCGCCGAACGGTCTGACACAACCGGTCGGCGAGAGCGCCGGCCTCGTGACGCGATGAGATCCGTTCGCACAACACGACGAACTCGTCGCCTCCGAGGCGAGCCACGGTGTCGCCGGGGCGCACAGCGGCGCGCAATCGTTCAGAAACAATGCTCAACAAACGGTCACCAGCGGCGTGGCCGAGTGTGTCGTTGAGCGACTTGAACCGGTCGAGATCCAAGAACATCACCACGACCGTGTCGCCCGTACGGCGAGCACGATCGATGGCGTTGCCAGCACGGTCAACAAAGAGCGAACGGTTTGGCAGGCCGGTGAGACTGTCATGTAGTGCCAACTGTGTGAGGCGTTCTGATGCCCGTGCTCGTTCGATGGCGATGGTGGCCAGACGGCACGTCAACGTGATGACTTGAATCTCTGACGCTGATGGGCCCCGGGCGTCTGAACAATACGACCCAATCACGGCGAGCACGGTCGATTCGTCGGAGCTGCGCACGGGGTATGCCCAAGCGCTCAGTGGTGCTCCGAGCGCCAACTGTCCGGTCGGGCAATCATCGATACTGGGGAGGTTTTTGATGATCACAATCTCGGCGGTGCGGGCCGCTGCAAATGGCGCTGCCCAAAATGGCGAGCGCTGGTTAGGCGTGGTCTGTTGGTCGATGGCTACCGCACAAGTGGTGGCTAATTCGGGCGAGCCATCGGCGACGCACTCAAATACCGCGCTGGTGACCCCGACCGATTGCTTGTCGATCATGGTGGTGATGTCGGTCAGCACATCGACGAGGGGCCGGGATGTGGCAATCGACTCGAGCACTTTGAGCTGGGCCGCCATAAGCCGTTCGCTTCGACGCGCCTCAGTCACGTTCCGAGTGACGAGGGCAATTCCCTGAACCGAGGGTTCGTTCATGAGGTTGGTGGCATGCGCTTCAAGCAGTTGCCAATCGCCGTGGCCGTCTCGAATTTTAAACTCGGCCACCGCGGTACCGCCGGGTTTGGTGAGCAACTGCTCGATCTCCGCCAACACTTTTTGGCGATCATCGGGATGGATCATCTCGATACCTGGCGACGTGGCCCAGAAGTCTTGCGAGTAACCCAGCACCCGGTTGTCAGTTTGCCCAGTGGTGTATTTCACCGTGCCGTCTCCGTCGATCACGGTGATCACGTCGGCCACATCACGCAACAGCGCGCGCCAGCGCAGCTCGCTTTGCATGATGGCCATGGCCGTTGGATCTAGCACGGGCTGGGGTCCCGTGAGCTCGAGCGTGCCACCATCGACGCGGGGTTTGGAACGCCCCATTTGTCGTTGGCGGTCGTCAAACGAACCGCTGGAACTCCGCTCCATCTCGACGACTTTAGTGAGGTGACGCCGATAGATGGCGAGGGGAATGATAGGTAATTCGGCTCATTGGGTTTGCTATCATCCGTCGACCCGCCCGGGTAGCTCAGTCGGTAGAGCAGCTCACTCGTAATGAGCAGGTCAGGAGTTCGACTCTCCTCTCGGGCTCCACATTCGTCTTATTGGGTCGTGGTCAGCGGGTTAGTTGCTCATGGCGCGGGTGATGCCGGTAAGCAGTTGTTGCCACGCTTCGGGGGCGTCGTCGGGCAGGGGAGCTCGGAGGCTGAGTGCCTCGACGAGCTCGGTTGCGTCGCCCATGAGCGTGATCCCATCGAACTCGGCCCGTTGAGAACACGTCACTGTGTCGTGGACCGCTATTGAAAACGTAATCGTCGGGCGGCGGGCGGACACGCCGAAAACGCCACCGATGTCTGCTCCCGTGCTGATGGTAAACGTTGGGCTGAGTGCAGCAACGTAACGCAAACACGAAGTGAGCTCGTCGGGCTCCTCCACTTGAGCGAGGCCCAGTGGCACCATGATGTCACGCTCGTGAATCCAGGAATCCCACAGCGCATGTTGAGCCACAAGGCGTAGCGGCACGTGCCCGGCAGGCGACTCGCCCAGCATGCCCCACTGGGCTGTCGTGAGTCCGTCCAGCGACGCCAGGAACTCGCGGTTGGAGAAAACAAACTGGGCGAGCACTTCTGAAGTTGAAATTGCAACCATTCCCGCGACCATTTCGGCGGGTGTGCCAGCCGGATCGAAGTTGGCCAGCAGACGTGACGGATTGCCAGCGAGCGCACACTTCACCGAATAGGTCCAAAACTGATTCACGCCAACAAGGTGGGCAATGACGTCACGCACGGTCCAATCGGTGCATCGGCTGTGCGTCTGCCATTGGTCGTCGGTGAACGTGGCCAGTTGTGCTTCGAGCCTCTTGCGTTGACGAGCCATCGGCTCAAGCTGGTCGTCTACGTCTCCGTCAAAAACCATGATCGGCGGTCCGTCATACCTCGGCGAAATCTGCATACTGTCCAACGTATCCCGGGTGATGGAGCCGCGTCGACTGATTTGGTCCGAACGCCGCGACGGTCACACCGATGGCGCAACTAATATGTGGGCGTGATTGAACTGGCCAAGCCGAAGTGGCGTGGAGTGCTCCACACCGGAGCGGCTGTCCTGCTCATTCCGCTCGGGTTGATTTTGGTGTCGCTCGGGCCAACAGTGCGTGCTCGTCTCGCCTTGTCGGTCTACGTGATGGGCGTCGGCTCGATGTTTACGGTGTCGGCGTTGTACCACCGAGGCCAGTGGAGCGAACGGGCATACAGCTGGTATCGCCGAGGCGATCACTCGACAATCTTCTTGGCAATCGCCGGGAGCTACACGCCAATCGCTGCGCTCAACACGCATGGCTGGGTGCGTCCGACG
>JAYWAI010000362.1:0-4002 GCA_043782545.1 Acidimicrobiia bacterium | reverse complement strand
CCCGCGTCAAAAGCCCGGCAGCGCCTGGTCCATCCTTGTGCCTGTCGGTGCTGAGTGGGGGAGCCCAACCTCGATCGTTGGCACCCACCACAGCAATGTCCGACGCAGGGCTCAAAAGCGGTGACACCGTTGCGTTGACCAACACGGCAACATCAGCTGCGAGCTCGGTGGCTGCGGCGGCAACAATCAAAATCGTTTCAGGCATTGATGCGGGTCGAAGCTTCGGCCTTGGCCATGGCTCCACGGTCGTGGGCCGTGACCGTGGGTGCGATGTGCGACTGTCAGACCCACTGGTTTCCAAACGTCACTTACGGTTCAACGTGAGTGACATGGTCGAAGTCATCGACGATAACTCGGCCAACGGCGTGATGGTGAACGGCGAATACATTCAGCGTGTCGTGGTGACCGGAATCGACGAAATACGCGTCGGCGACACGTGCATGAGCGTCACGCTGCATGTCACAGCAGGTGCAGCAGCGGCGTCGAATACGTCGACGATTGAGTTCAATCGCTCGCCCCGCCTCGATCCGGAATACGCCGGCATCGAGCTGCTAGCTCCCGAGCCACCGCCTCGCCCGCAACGCGCCCCATTCCCGCTCCTGATGATGTTTGCCCCATTGTTGATGGGTTCGGTGATGTTCGCCGTCACCCGAAACATTCAAAGTGTGGTCTTCATGGCGATGTCGCCGCTGATGATGATCGGCTCCTATATGTCCAACAAGCAGCAGGCAAAAAAGGCGTTGGAGACGGGAGCTGCAAGCTTCCGGTCAAGCCTGCGGGACCTTGCTGTGCAGCTGCAATACGCGGGCGAAATTGAACGCAAACAACGGCGTCAAGAGCACCCGTCAATCGACGAAGTTGCCGACGCTGTAAACCGGCTCGCCCCATTGGTGTGGACCCGACGACCAGAGCACGAATCCTTCGGCAAAGTACGACTGGGCTTGGGCGTTTTGCCAAGCCGAAACACCGTCAAAATGCCGACCGCTAACAACACAATGCCGGAGCTGTGGCGCGAACTTCACCAAGTGGTGGGCGACTATTCCCACGTTGATCGAGTCCCAGTTGTCGCGGTTCTCAAAGACTGCGGAGGAGTTGGAGTTGCTGGCCCTTCGATTGCCTCGCACCCGCTAGCTGCGTCGGTAGTTGGCCAGCTTGTTGGCGAGCATTCACCAGCCGAGTTGTCCATTGGTTGTATCTGCCGACCGGAACAAACCCGCATGTGGGATTGGCTGAAATGGTTGCCCCACGTTGGCGGCGAACACAACCCGATTGAGCAAGAAACACTTGCGTCAACTGCACCGGCTATCAACGTTCTGGTTGCGGCGGTCGAAGATCTCATGGTTCGCCGAGGTGCCACGAAGACCGATGAGAAGTCGCGCCCGTTGCCCTTGTTCATTCTTGTCGTGGAAGACGACGCCGTCACCGACCGTGCGCGCCTCGTTCAGATCGCCGAAAAGGGCCCGGCTCAAGGCATTCATGTGGTGTGGGTCGCCGCTTCGACACAACGAATCCCCGCGGCGTGTCGCACTTACCTAGAAGTTGACCCCAACTCTGGCGAAGGGCGAGTCGGTTTCGTGCAAGGCGGCATCGAGGTGGCCAAGATCGAACTTGAGCCGCTAACTGATGCTGGGGCCCGCCAACTCGCTCGGCGGTTGTCGCCCGTAGTCGATTCAGGTGCATTAGTTGAAGATCAGAGTGACCTGCCGCGCAGTATCTCGTTTTTGTCCCTGGCGGGCAAAGAAATGGGCGACAGTGCCAGTGACGTGATTGAGCGATGGATGGCCAGTAACTCGATGCCCGTTGGGCCTGACGCACCGCCACTGAAACGTGACAACTCGTTGCGCGCCCTGGTTGGCCAATCGGCCACTGACCGGTTCTACCTCGACTTGCGCACCAACGGACCACACGCTTTGGTGGGTGGCACAACTGGTGCCGGCAAATCGGAGTTTCTGCAGAGCTGGATCATTGGTATGGCCACTGCGCACAGCCCGTCGCGCGTCAATTTCCTCTTTGTTGATTACAAAGGCGGTGCAGCGTTCGCTGACTGCGTGAAGTTGCCGCATTGCGTGGGGCTGGTCACCGACCTCAGCCCGCATCTCGTGCGGCGCGCGTTGCGAAGTCTCAATGCAGAGCTGCGTCGTCGAGAGCATGTGCTCAATCGGAAAAAGGCGAAAGATCTTCTTGAGTTGGAGCGTCGTCGAGACCCGGAAACGCCCCCCAGTTTGGTGATCGTGGTTGACGAATTCGCTGCACTTGTCCAAGAAGTTCCCGAGTTCGTCGACGGCGTAGTCAATGTTGCCCAGCGGGGCCGGTCTCTCGGCCTGCATTTGATCTTGGCCACGCAACGGCCAGCCGGCGTCATCAAAGACAACCTGCGCGCCAACACCAACTTGCGCGTCGCGTTACGTATGGCCGACGAGGGCGACTCCGACGACGTGATCGGCACCAAACAAGCCGCAGCGTTTGACCCCGCCATACCTGGGCGCGGCATCGCCAAAGTAGGGCCTGGTCGGCTCACGGCGTTTCAATCGGCGTACGCGGGCGGTCACACGTCTGATGTTGTGCCGCCGGCCCGTATCGACGTCAACGAATATCGTTTCAATATCGGAAACTCCTGGGACATGCCCGAATCGGGGCGGGTAATCGACGACGGCCCGCAAGGTCCCAACGACATTGCTCGGGTCGTAGCCACCGTTGCTCGCGCCGCAGAAATGGGCTCACTGCCTGACCCCATGAAGCCATGGCTTCCAGACCTCGCATCCACCTATCGTCTCGAGCAATTGCCAACCAAACGCACCGATCAAGAATTGGTCTTCGGGGTAATTGACCGACCAGATGATCAGGCGCAACCGACTATTGGATTCGTGCCTGACCGTGATGGCAACATGGCCATATTCGGCACCGGTGGATCTGGCAAAAGCAACCTGCTACGCACGTTGGCGATCGCTGCGGGTTTTTCTCCCGCCCGAGGCGGACCATGTCACGTGTACGCGCTCGACTTCGGTGCTCGTGGGTTGTCGATGCTTGAATCGATGCCCCATGTCGGTGCTGTGATCAACGCTGACGACACTGAGCGAACGCTTCGATTGATGAAGCGAATGCGATCCATGATCGACGAGCGAGCCGAACGTTACGCGAAAGTGAACGCCTCCACGATCCAGGAGTATCGCGACCGTGCCTCAGCACCAGATGAGGCCCGCATCTTGTTGCTCGTCGACAACTTCGGAGCGTTTCGAAGCGCCTATGAGCTCGGTTTCCAAACCCGAGTATTTGACATGTTCGAGAGTATCGCTGCCGATGGGCGAAGCGTCGGGATCCATGTCATCGTCACAGCGGATCAATCGGGATCCCTCACGGCGTCGTTGCGTTCGGTCATCCAAAAGACGTTGGCGTTGCGTTTGACAGCCGAAATGGATTTCACTGTGCTTGGCGTACCCACCGATGTGTTTTCAGAAACGTCGCCGCCTGGCCGCGGTTACATGGATGGCAGCGAAGTGCAAATCGGTGTAATCGGCGGGGAGCCAAGCGTGGCCAAACAGGCTCAGGCGTTGGCAAAGTTGTCGGGCGCTATGGCTCGCGCTGGTGTGTCAAACGCTCCAACAGTCGAGCGGCTCTCCGACACGGTTTACGCCTCAAAATTTGTGCAACGGCGCGGCGGGTCTCCGTTGTTAGGCGTGTGGGATGAAACCCTTGAAGCAATCGCCTTTGAGCCAACGGGCGTGTTCATTGTGGCCGGACCCCCGCAGAGCGGAAAGACAACGACTGTCGCCTCAATGGTGGCCAGTCTTGGACTCACGAAACCGGAGTCAAAATTTGCCTTGTTCGGTTCGCGTCGATCGCCGTTGCTTGGTGCTGCTGATTGGATGTCGAGCGCGCTCACACCGGACGAAGCTAGCGAATTGGCGTTGGATCTTGCTGGCCGATTGAACCGGGAAGACGATACGGTTGATGGGCTCGTCGTGGTTATCGAAAGTGTCGCTGACTACGCCAACGGCCCGGCAG
>JAYWAI010000361.1:0-4003 GCA_043782545.1 Acidimicrobiia bacterium | reverse complement strand
GGGTGAATTTGTGAGCCCGGCCGCGGCAAGTGCACTTCGCGTGCAATTCGCTATTCGAGGTGTCCGCGTCGGCGATGCCCCCAAGGTAGTGGCACCGTTTGTGCCTGATTCGTCTGTACTCTTTGGTCAGTTGTCGTTACCGGGTTTTGGTCCGGTGGGGCAGCGAGCCGCACACGTCGGATAGCCATCGGCAGCCTCAGCCTACTCTTGGTGTCCGCATGATGGGAATGATTCAGATGAACACGTTCACTCGCAATTGCACTGCCGTTGCTCTTACCGCGGCGTTTCTTCTCGCCGGGTGCGGTTCGTCTTCGACGGCAACGTCGGCGTCGACCGCTTCGACAGCGGCAGCCTCAACTACGGCCACGCAGTCGACCACGACGGTCGTGGGCCACGATTCTTCAACACCGGCCATGGGCGACATGGTGGGCATGAGCCATGGCGAGCCGGCCGTTGGGTTGCGGATCAAGGTGGTTTCGGCACCCAAAAAGTCCGGCGAGACGTTGCCATTGTCGTTCACCATTAACGACTCCTCGGGCGTCGTGATCAACGCGTACGAAACCGAACAAACTAAAGAGCTCCATCTTGTTCTGGTGCGCGCCGATCTGTCTGGGTACCAACACCTTCACCCGGTGCCCACATTCATCCCGAATCGGCCGATGCCACCAAGGGGACGCTGAAATTCGTGGGCCACGTCGCCAAAGCTGGCGTGCACCGCCTGTACATGCAGTTCTCCGTCGACGGCGTGGTATTTACCGCAGAATTCACGGCACAAGCCGCCTAACGACGACTCGGCGGACGTCGTCTAGGGTCGCCAGAGCTCGAGCGGCGATTTGGTTCGATCGCCGGCAAAGGGTAGCGAAACTGCTTCACCAATTCGAGCGGACTCGTAAGCGCCACAGGTGATGTCCATAACGTCGCGACCAAAGGCTGCGCTCATCACGGGCTTGACTCCGGCAGTGATATCTGCGCTCAAACTGCGCAGCTGTTCAACGTACCCAAATTGCTCAAGCTCGTTGGCGCCCACATGGCATGGCACTGCGTCGCCGTTGACTGACAACTCGGGCAGCGGCATGATCGTTGCCTGCACGACACCAGTGGCACTGGATGCCTGGGCGTCCCACACCGGCGACGAGCCGGCCCACGACGCCACGACGTGCGCGGTGACGCCGGAAGAAAACGTGATCCACACCTCACCGTGTTCATCACTCACGATGTCCGGTGCGCCGCTCACTTCACCCCGTACCGACACGGCTCGAGCCGAGGGATCCGCAGCCCGAGCGATCAACACGGCAATGGCAATGGGGTGAGCGCCCAAATCAAACAACGCTCCGCCGCCCCACTCGGCCGTCATGAAATCGCCCCAGGTGGGCCGACTGTTTATGGCACGCGACTCAATATGCGTGAGCGCGCCAATCGTGGCCACGCGCCGCAACATGTCGACGACTACCGGCGCAAAAGCCATGTTTTCCGCGTAGCCAACGCGTTGGCCGTGGTTGACGGCCAACGCAACCATCTCATCGGCCTCAGCCAGCGTGAACGCCAGTGGCTTCTCTACGATCACCGCGGCACCGCCCGCTAAGGCAATTCGGGTGTCGGCGAGGTGGCGGGCCGGGTTGGTGCACACAATGGCAATGTCTGCGCCGAGCGGTAGCTCGTCGTAGTGGCAGGCCTGAGCGCGCACTTGCTCGGCGCGTTTGACGGCGTTGGCGGGCGTCCGAGAGGCAACGGCGACCACGGGCATGCCCAACGTTTGGGCGGCCACCCCATGAACTTGGGTAATCCAGCCGGATCCAGCGAAACAGAGCGTTGACGTCTTTGCCATCGCGGCACGATACGCCAGCCGCGGTTACCGACCCTCACAGCGCGCCTAGGGTGGGCGGCCTGTGAATCGTGTCGTTGCTGTGCCGTTTCGGATGATCAAACTTGCGGTGGCCGTGGTGTGCGTTGGGGTCTTGCTCGCCGTTGGCGTTGCCGCCATTGCACCGAAGGCCAAGTCGGCGGCGATGGCGTGGGATATTTCGTTTGACAAGCTCAACGTGTCGACGCTGTCGCAGCCATCGGTGGTGTTTGACCGTGATGGTGCGGTCATTGCTGGCTTGCGGCGTGATGAATATCGGGAACAGATTTCGATCGACAAAATGTCTCAGCCGCTCATCGACGCCATCGTGGGCAGCGAAGACGCCGGATTTTTCACTCACGGCGGCGTCAGTTTGAAAGGCATCGTGCGCGCCGCTGGCTCGAATGCCGGAGGAAACGCTCGTCAAGGCGGTTCGACTATCACCCAGCAGCTCGTCAAGAACTTGGTGGAAACGCCAGAAGAACGAGCCAAACGCGGGATCACGCAGAAGCTCAAAGAGGCCGCGTTGGCCGTGCGCATCGAGCATCAAATGACCAAGAAACAAATCTTGGAGTTGTATCTCAACGCCATCTATTTCGGCAACGGCGCCTACGGCGTGCAGGCCGCATCGCAAATCTATTTCGGCAAGAACGCCAGTGATATCACGCTGGGCGAAGGCGCGCTTTTCGCCGCGATGATTCCTGGACCAAACGACTATGAACCTTTTCGTCACCCTGATCGAGCCAGAGCACGACGCAGCATCGTGCTGGATCGCCTCGTGGCGTTGGGTCGAATCACGCGCGATCAAGCCTTCGAGACCTCGATCAGTCCGCTGCCTGACAAACCGGCAAAAACACTTCCCGGGGCCCAGGGGTATTACTCCGCTGAGATGCTGAAGTCGCTCGAAGCCAATCCGGTGTTGGGGGCCACGCCTCAGGAACGAGAGTCGGCATTGCGTACTGGGGGGCTGCGAATCTGGTCTACGTACGACGCCCGGTTACAGGCCTCTGCGGAAGCAGCGCGCGCCGCTGAGCTTCCCGACAGCAACGGAAAATTCACGGCTGCGCTCGTGGCCATCGACCCACGAGATGGTGCAGTCCGGGCCATGCTGGGCGGCCGTCCAACGGAAAAAATCACCGACTTCAACGTGGCTACAGAAGGTAACGGTCGGTCGCCGGGATCCAGTTTCAAAACGTTCGTGCTCGTCGCTGCGCTCGAATCGGGGTATTCGATCAACGACGCCATTGACGGCAGTTCACCGTGCCGATTTGTGAAGGGCGACGGCGAAAAAGACTACGACGTCGGCGGGCACCAAGGGTCGGGCACGCTCGCCGACGAGCTCGCCAGTTCCATCAACTGTGCCTTTGTGCGCCTTGGTCAGATTGTGGGTCTTGACCGAGTCGCCAGCGTCGCCAAGCGGCTCGGCATCACCACGCCTTTGCACCCGTCGTATATGTCGATGCCTCTGGGCGGCGACAATGTGTTGCCCTTCGACATGGCTTCTGCTTATTCCGTGATCGTCAACGATGGCGTGCGCAACGAGCCGTATTACATCGAACGGATCGAGGATCGGTTCGGCAAAGTGTTGTATCAACACGTGGCCAACCCGCAGCAGGTGCTCGACCCGCAAGTGGCCCGCCAGGCGCTAGCTGCGCTCAAGGGTGTCGTCGAGCACGGTACGGGCACCAAGGCCCAACTCGATGGTGGTCGGCCCGCTGCGGGCAAAACAGGCACCAACGAGGGTGGTACGACATCGTCGGCCGATGCGTGGTTTGTGGGTGTGACTCCGCAACTCGCTGTATCAGTGTGGATTGGGGATCCGAACGGCCTCACGCCGTTGGATCAGCTCAAGGGGGGTGCAACCGTGTACGGGGGAGACTTCCCCGCCCGTATCTGGAAAGTTTTTGTGGACGCCGCGCTGGCCGGTGTGCCAAATCAAGATTTTCCGGCGCCTGACAATTTGGGTCGCGACACCGTACGGCTGTGTTTGAACTCGGCCAACAAGCCGTACCAGGTCGGCAACGTAGATGTGCCAGTCGATTTTGCGTTATTTAGTCGCGGCAATCTCTACTGCTCTACTGGCCTTGGCGCGACTACCACCTCCACGCTGCCTGACCCGAATGCGACCACTGTGCCGGGTGCGACGGTGCCGGGCGGGACGGG
>JAYWAI010000360.1:0-10711 GCA_043782545.1 Acidimicrobiia bacterium | reverse complement strand
GACGGGTGCGGGGGCGTAGGTGCCCATGCCTCCGGTGTTGGGGCCGCTGTCGCCGTCACCGAGGCGTTTGTGGTCTTGGACGATCGGCAGCGCCACGGCAGTGATGCCGTCGCAGAACGCGATCAACGAGCACTCCGGACCAGTGAGACGTTCCTCGATGACGAAGTCGCCGAGCGCCCCAAGTTCTTCGATGGCGGCCGCAATCTCGATCGAATCGGCTGGCACGATAACGCCTTTGCCCGCCGCCAGGCCATCTTGTTTGACAACTACGGGGCCGCCAAACGACACTACCCACGCATGCGCGCCAGCTGCATCGCCGGAGTCGAAACGAGCAAACGTCGGCGATGGGATGTTGAGCGCCGCGGCCAATTCACGGGTGTAGGCCTTGGACGATTCGAGTCGCCCAGCAGCTTGCGTGGGCCCAAAAGCCTTGATTCCTTTCGCTGCGAGGGCGTCGGCGAGCCCGGCTGCGATCGACGCGTCGGGTCCGATGATCACGAGATCCACCGATTCGGCGACGGCGAATTCCACCATGCCCGTAACGTCGTCAGCGGCGATCGGCACCCGGGTGCCTGGCGTGCCGGCGTTTCCAGGTGCCACCGATAACCGGGCGCATAGCGGCGACAACGCGGCCTTGGTGGCCAGCGCGTGCTCGCGCCCGCCGGAGCCCACTACGAGAATGTGCATGGTCATGCCAGGGCCTGTTCGAAACTCAACTTGGCTTGAGCATGACGGACTTCGAGTGGGTAGTCGCCGGTGAAACAGGCATTGCAATATCCAGTCTCACGGCCAACGGCGCGCATCATGGCCTCGACGCTGAGAAATGCCAGGGAGTCGGCATTGATCAGATCTTTGATTTGATCAACCGTGTATTTGGCCGCGATCAGGTCGCCATCGTGGCCCATGTCGACGCCGAAATGGCACGGGTCGGTAATGGGTGGACACGTAATGCGCACGTGTACTTCGGCCGCCCCAGCGTCACGAAGAAGTTTCACGAGTGGGCCAGCAGTGGTACCGCGCACGAGCGAATCGTCGATCATTATGACCCGTTTGCCCATAAGGTTTTCGCTCAGCGCATTGAACTTCATCGCCACGCCACGCTCACGTAGCGCTTGCACAGGCTCGATAAAGGTGCGCCCGATGTAGCGGTTCTTGATGAGGCCATCGTTGAACGGAATACCGGTGGCTCGGGAGTAACCAATCGCGGCCGGAATCGATGAGTCCGGCACGGGGATCACCACATCGGCTTCGACGGGGGCGAGCGTGGCGAGTTCTTCACCCAATCGTTGACGGACGTGATGCACGTTGCGGTCGTCCCACACCGAATCGGGGCGAGAAAAGTACACGAATTCGAAGGTGCATCGGGCCTGGCTCGGTGCCGCAGCCAGCGCACGACGACGTTCGATTTCGCCGCCCGAAAGGGTGATTATCTCGCCAGGCTCGACCTCTGAAATATCGACACACCCAAGCGTGTTGAGCGCACAGGTTTCTGACGCCACTGCATGGCCGCCGTGCGGTAAACGGCCAACTGAGAGCGGTCGAAAACCCCACGGGTCACGCACGGCCACGACACGATCAGCGGCCAGCATCACCATCGAATATGCGCCTCGCCACGCCGGCAATGTGCGTTCGACTCGCTCTGTCCACGTGCGTCCACCGGCCGCGGCGAGCATGAGCGTCATCACTTCTGAATCGCTGGTAGCCGTGAGGCCAAAGCCTCGTTGCAAGAGTTCGTCGCGCAATTCCGGCGCATTCACGATGTTGCCGTTGTGCGCCACAGCGAGCGGGCCGTGCATTGTCTCCACTAGAAAAGGCTGCACGTTTTTCGTGGCCGAAGATCCAGTGGTGGAGTAGCGAGTGTGGCCAATAGCGTTGTAACCAGTGAGCTGTCGCATGGTCTCAGCGGTGAACACGTTGCTCACCAAACCGGCATCTTTGTGGAGACGAATTCGTTGTCCATCAGATACGGCAATACCGGCGGCTTCTTGGCCGCGGTGTTGCAAGGCAAACAATCCAAAGAACGCCAACTGCGCAATGCCGTCGCCACTCGGCGTCGACACCCCGATCACGCCGCACTCTTCGCGCGGATCGTCGGATCCAAAGAAAGCACGATCGTCGGATCCAAAGAAAGCACGATCGTCGGATCCAAAAAAGTTCGCGTGGTCGGAAGCGAAAAAGTTGTTCATGTTGGGACGGACTTTTGATGGGTTGCTGCTTGCAATTCGACATCGGCAGCGATCACTTTGGCGGCTTGCGCAGCTTTGTAATCTCGAATCCGTGCCGTCAGGGCTGGGTTGCCAACCGCCAATATTTTTGCTGCCGCCAGCCCGGCATTCGATGGGTCGAGCACGACGAGCGGCGCAACATCGGCGGGCATTCGCAGCGACGACCAAACATCTTCGTTGATCGACAACGGAGGGCACGAAATCACTGGATCGGTAATGAGACCATCCACAAACGCGCTCAGAGCGTTGGAGCGCCCGGCGATGGTGACCCACACTTTCGAGCGGGGATCAGCGTTGTAGTGATCAATAATTTCGAGCACATGATGCGCAGTTTTGTGGGCAGAACCAACACGTTGCTCGACCTCGAGGCCGAGCAACGATGCCGTGGCGGCCACCTTGGCGGCGTGCTCGCGGTCGGCTCCGGAACCCATGAGAATAACGACAAGGCCCATGATTACTTCACTCCTACAACGTTGGCGGCCAGGCGAGGGCCGACGGGATATTCGCCAGGAACAAATGTGTTACCTGTCAGCGTTTCGTACGCCGTGATGTAGCGCTTGGTGGTTTCTGCCCATACTTCGGCGCCCAAATCTGGTGGTATGCCATCGCCGGAATACCCAGTAGCGGCCAGGGCTTGACGGATTGGCTCCTTGTCAAAACTCTCGGGGTCTTTGCCAGCGGCGAGACGTTCTTCGTAGGTGGCGGCTACCCAGAATCGTGACGAGTCAGGTGTGTGCATTTCGTCGATGATCATGAGTTGACCGTCGGGTCCGAGGCCGAATTCGTATTTGGTGTCGGCCAAAATGAATCCGGCCCGGGTGGCTAGCGCTTGGCCCCTGGCGAAGATGGCGAGCGCTGCTTCTTGCACCCGAGCCCACAAAGCTGGCTCCACCAAACCGTGCTCAAGAACCTCAGCACACGTGAGCGCCTCATCGTGTGCACCGTGGTCGGCCTTGGTTGTCGGCGTGATGATGGCGTGGGGTAGTGCTGTGTTTTTTTGCAGGCCGTCGGGGAAGTCGTAGCCGTAAATGTTGCGAGCGCCCTCGTCGTATTTGCGCCACAGCGAGGTGGTGGTCACGCCGGTGATGTAGCCGCGCACAATGACCTCAACCGGCAACGGCGTGGCGGCGTGGGCGATCAGCGCGTTTGGGTCGGGGAGCGAGATCACGTGATTGTCGACGATGTCGCTGACGTGATCAAACCACCAAGCGGCGAGTTGGTTGAGCACTTGACCTTTGTAGGGCACGTGCGCCACGATTTGGTCGAAGGCGCTGAGGCGATCGGTGGTGATGAAGAGGCGACGATGATTCTCGAGTGCGTAACTCACTCGCACTTTGCCGACCCTCCGATCGGGGAGGTCAAGTGAGACGTCGACGAAAGGTTGAACGGTGGCGGTCATAATCATGCTCCGGTGATGTAGGAAAGGCCGTTGGTGAACAGGGCCAAGCCGAGGTGACCGGTGTGGCCTCTTCGGTGGCGGGGGTGTTGACGAGTCAATACGTGATTTTCGGGGTGCGGCATCATGCCGAGCACCAAGCCGGTGTCATCGCAAATGCCGGCAATGTTGTCGATTGAGCCGTTGGGGTTTTTACTGGCGTAACGCAGCGCAATTTGATCGCGGGCTGCCAACGCCGCGAGGTCGGTCGGGCTGCACACGTAGCGCCCTTCGCCGTGAGCGATCGGGCAATCGATGGCTTCGACCAGGCCGCGAGTGAACACTGATTTTTGGCTCACCGGCGTGAGCTGCGTCCAATCACAGATAAATGACCCGCCGCTGTTGTGGCCAAGTGAGCCGGGCAACAACGATGTGCGCACCAATGTTTGAAATCCATTGCAAATGCCGATGACAGGGCGGCCCTTGGCCACGTGGGCTCGCATTGCATCGCCGAATCGCAGTTCCAAATGTAGACCGAAAAGTCGGCCGGCACCGAGCGCATCGGCGAAGGAAAAACCACCCGGGATCACAACCATGTCGGCGTTGTCAAGCAGAGTGGGCGTGGCGGCAACGTCGGTGATGAGCGCAATGCTTGTGGTGGCTCCGGCGAGTTCAAGGGCAAAGGAAACGTCGTTGTCTCGATTGGTGCCGGGCCCCGCGATCACGAGTGCATTGGGGGCGGTCATGTTGGCCGACCAGTGGTGGAATGGTGCGCGGCGTGGGCGATCGTGACACTGACGTCGACGATGTTGGCGAACTGCACGAGCGGTGTATTGGTGACGGTTCCGAGCACTGTTACCGGTCCGGCCGCCTCGGGGAAATACGCCAAAAACGCGTCAAAGTTTTCGGTCTGTACTTCGCACAACAATCGGCTTTGACTCTCGCTGAACAACGCAGTCACGGCGTCCGTATGGCCGAGGTCCGTGAGTGATACGCCAAGCGTGCCGCCGAGAAACATCTCGCACACGGCCACTGCTAAGCCGCCTTCGGCAATGTCGTGGCACGACTCGACAAGCCCGTTGCGAATGGCTCGATGCAAGGCCCGATAGCGCACCGGGGCGGCAATATCGGGCGACGGAACACAGGACGTCATCGTCACATCGAGCACCTTGGCGAGGTGGCTGCCGCCAAACTCTGCCAACGTACGTCCGAGCATCACGATCACGTTGCCCGCCTGCTTGCCATCGGTAGTAACGCACACGTTGGCGTCGGGCACTTCGGCCACCGCCGTTATCACCAGCGTTGGCGGCACGGCGTGACGTTGCCCATCGCTACCCATGTATTCGTTGTTGAGCGAGTCTTTGCCACTCACGAACGGAGCGTTAAACGCCCGAGCCGCGTCGCAGCAACCTTGCACCGCGGCCACGAGTTCGCCCAGTGTCTCTGGACGGCGCGGGTCGCCCCACGAGAAGTTGTCGAGGAGTGCCACCCGGTCGGGGTCAGCGCCTACGGCGACCACGCTTCGCATCGCTTCATCGACTACGGCGTGAGCCATATATTCGGCGTCGGTGATGCCATACCAGGGGTTGACGCCGATGCCGATGGCGTAGCCGTGATCGGCAGTTGGGTGCGCCATGACCACACCGTCAGACGGGCTATTGCCGTCGGGTCCAGTGAGCGGGCGCACTAACGAGGTGCCCCGAATTTCGTGATCGTACCGTCGAATCACGTTGGCTTTCGATGCCAAGTTGGGATGGGCCAACAGCGCCAAAATCGTGCCGTGCAGATCGGTAACTGCGGGTGAAACATCGTTCGATTTCGAACGATCGGGCGTGGGTACTACTGCCTTCATCGAACGTTGTGGACGGCCGTCGTGCAAGAACGCAGTGTCCATATCGAGCAACTCGGAGCCGTTGTATCGCACAACCAAACGCCCGGTGCCGGTGAATTCGCCGAGGTCGGTCACTTCAACACCGTGACGTTCACACACCTCTCGAAGCAACGCAACCTGTGCCGACGACGATGCGACCACCATGCGTTCTTGTGCTTCGGAAAGCCAAATTTCCCACGGGGCCAGGCCCGGATACTTCAACGGCGCATGCATCAATTCGACATCGGCGCCAATGCCCTCTGCCATTTCGCCAATCGCCGAACTGAGCCCACCGGCACCGCAATCGGTAATGGCGGTAAAGAGATCGTGACGTTCGGCGAGGGCGTCGATCAACAGCTTTTCGGTGATCGGGTCACCGATTTGCACGCTGGCTCCAGCCACCGCGCCGGTAGTGGCGTCCATAGTGCCTGATGAAAAAGTGGCGCCCCGGACGCCGTCGCGCCCCGTGCGCCCGCCCAGCACGATGACTCGGTCGCCTTGATGCGGGCCGGTGAAAGCCGGCATGTCGGCGGGTGCCTCACCGATACAACCAGCGAACACCAGCGGATTGGCGGTGTAGGCCGGGTCGTACAACACCGCACCGGCGACTGTCGGCAAACCAATCTTGTTGCCGTAGTCAGCAATGCCAGCCACCACGCCAGACCGAATGCGCAGTGGGTGCAAAGCACCATCGGGCACCAGCGCGGGGTCGAGGTCAGCGGGACCGAAACACAAAATGTTGGTGCACGCAACGGGGCGATGCGCCGTCATTCCCAGGATGTCGCGAATTACGCCGCCCACACCGGTATTAGCGCCGCCGAAGGGTTCGATGGCGCTGGGGTGGTTGTGGGTTTCGGCTTTGAGGGCCAACGTGTGGTCGGGCGAAAATTGGACGACTCCGGCGTTGCCTACGAACGATGACACGACGAAGGACGCGTCGATCTCATTGGTGCAATCACGCAATTGTCGAAGCAGGGGAGTAATGGTGTTGCCGTACTGGTCGGCGATGAGCGCTCGGAACGTTTTGTGCGAGCAGTGTTCGCTCCACGTTTGCGCGAGCGTTTCCAGTTCGAGATCGCGTGGTTCACGACCCAGTGCCCGGTAATGCGATTGCACGGCCAGCATTTCGGCCGGATCGAGATGTAGCCAGCGTGACTTGTTGAGCGCATCGAGTTCGGCGGCCGTGGCATTGATCATCGGCACGAATTCGACGATCGCTACGGCCTCGGCGGCACGTGTTGCCGCGACGTCGATGGGGGAGTCGATATTCCACCGCTCGATGACTTGATTTCCCAGCAGTTGTCGTGTGAGGCGTTCGAGATCGACAGCTGAAATCGTGCCATGAATTTCGTAGTGCCGACCGGTGGAGACTTCCCCCAGATCGATTGATAGCAGCCGTGCCGCTTCGCCTAGTGCGATTGCGGTTGGGTCCGTGACGCCTGCGTGTAACAACACGTCAACAAAGTGACGTTCGACGGTTGCCGGAGCCGGCATGCAGAGCGAGGAATTTTCTAAACTTTCGTCGGCGACAACGCTCAAGAGGTGGGCCAGCGCCCCCTCGTCGAGGCCATTGTGAAACAACATCAGCTGAGAACAAACGATGTGAGTGACGCCAACGTGACCCAGGGCGGTCGTGTCTCGCATGATCGGGGTGGGGTGCCCAGAATCGCCAAGCGGCGTAAGGGTTAGCCGTGTTGTGACTGCCACACCAGCCCCGGAAACGCCATGCGAGCACCCTAGTGATCGAGCGCGTTTAGGGACAAAAATGCCGCACAAAAGGTGCCCTGATACCGACCGCAAAATTCGCCCGCTGCATGGTCGGTAGTTGATCTACAGTCGTGCCATGTCTCACAAAAGCCGACTGTGCCAGATCGTCGTCGATGTGCCGGAAGCTGAGTTTGAAGCGACGACAAATTTTTGGGCCGAAGCACTCAACACGCCTGTCGAGCCACCTCATGGCGATATGGACGAATACCGAGTACTTGGTTGGGTCACTCCTGGCATTCACATGGAGACGCAAAGCGTCGATGCGCTCGCTCGATTCCACATCGACATCGAGACTGACGACATAGAGGCTGAAGTAGCGCGACTGATCGGGATTGGCGCGTCGGACGTTGAACGCCATCGCGATTGGGTGGTGATGCGAGACCCGGCTGGATTGCCATTCTGCGTGGTACCGAATTTCAGCCCCCAGTTTGCCGACCAGGCGACCGTGTGGCCTTAGACCGGCGAATGCTCCACTTCGTAGCCGCTTACGGCACGTCGATGGCATCGCCGAACGCGTAAACGGCACCGCGGCTTGAGGCGAGCCAGTAGCCCTTGCCGGTGAGGGTGCTTGCCATACCGATAATCGGGCTATCAATTCCTTGGCCGCCGGTGGAACCGGCGAATGTGAAATTGCCAAACGTGAATATTCCGCCGTCGGCAGCGACCATGCCGTAGCCGCGTCCGTCGATCGATGCGGCTATGCCCACTATCGGTTTGTTAAGTGGTGTTGCTCCCATTGAACCGTAGAACGCGGCGTCGCCAAAGCTGAAGATGCCTCCGTCGGAAGCCACGAGCCAGTACCCCTTACCCGACGGCGTAGCGGCCATGCCCACGATTGGTTGTGCCAAGGTGATATTGCCAGTCGACCCGAAAAATGGTGCGCCATCGAAGGCAAAGACACCACCATCACTCGCGACCTGCCAGGTGGCTTGGGTGCCAGGCATTCGTACCGCACCGACGATTGGCTTCGCCAGGGTGAATGGCCCATCAAAACTCGAGCCGGTGAAGTCGCCGCCCGTGAGCACTCGACCTGACGCAAAGACGATTTCGTGACCTTGCCCGATCGGCGAATTCAAGATCGCCACCACGTGATGTTCACTTGGTGGGTCCGAGGTACGACCGCCGACGATGGGTACGCCATGGTCAAATGCGAGCGATTCGATCCACATCTGCCGGGCCCCGAGAAGAAGGCCGTAGCCAATATGTCCGGGCGTCCAGGCGTGATACGTGATGCCCAGCACATTGTGTTCGTCTCGAAACGTTTCGATGCCGCCCGGCCCGAATTTTCCGTCGGCCCCCGTCAAGATCGGGCCATTGGTGGTGCGAACGCATGGGCCGCTGGGGCCCGTGCAACGAGCCAGTCCCGATGCGTAATTCGTGGAATCCCAATGGTTTCCGGAATAGAACAGTTCGTAGCGAGCGCCGTCAAACACCATAGAAGGGGCTTCGATGATGTTGTCTTCCCACCCGGGTTCGGCCGCGAGCAAAATTGAGGCACTCCCCGAGATGCCCTGCCCATTAGCGGCGAGTTGCACTGACCAAAGTGCCGACGGTTGCGGTGGCGGAATGTCGTTTTTATACAGCAAATATGGCACCGATGGAGCCACAGTTGTATCGATGAAGATGCTGGGATCGATCGCACCTCCGAGGAAATGTGGACAGGTCAAGGGTCCAGAAGATGCGTCAATAAATGGCCCCAACGCAGTTGTCGATGTGGCAATCGAAATGCATTGCTGCTTCGAGGCGGTCTCGAGGGTCGAGTAGTACATGACGTAGGTCGCGCCGAATCGCCACACGTAGGGGGCCCACGTATGCAGCGGCTTGGGGTCGGCCCACGCAGGTAACGCCGTGAGGGCCTCGACGGTGGGCGTCCAGGCGTTGCCGTCTGGCGACGAGGTCATCTGAATGTGGTGGTTTGCATCGCCCGTGGCATAGGCGTAGTAAATGCCGTTGTATTCCCGCACGACAGGATCGGCAAAGTCGCCAGCGATGCTGGGCACGGGAATCAGGGTCGGGGGTGGCTGAGGGAGAGCGCCGGCGGCGGGCATGTGGGGTAATTGCGAGCCCACAAAACCGATCGCGCTGATCACCACTGCCATCATTCGCCGTGTCTGCATCACCGAGAGTCTTGCATTTCGTGGACGGTCGAATTCGTCGCCACCACGTGGTGACCAACTCTTCGGTGGTGCTGCGGAGTGATTCCGTACTGCCGCTTAAACGCAGTGCTGAGGGCGAACGCGCCGCCGTATCCCACGCGCCGGGCGATTGTCGACAGCGTCGCGTCGCTCTCGCGTAGAAGATCAGCGGCGAGCGACAACCGCCAGCGTGTGAGGTAACCAATGGGTGGTTCGCCGACGAGGTCATGGAATCGTCGGGCCAGGTTGGCGCGAGAGACACCGATGTCGTCAGCGAGCGTGGCCACAGTCCATGGTTCGTCGGGCCGATTGTGGACCAATTGGAGAGCGGCTCCCACGACCTGATCGTTGCTGGCCCGCCACCAGGTTTTCTGGTCGGGGCCCTGGCGGGCAAACCACGTGCGCAGCACGGCAACGATGAGTAGGTCCAGCAACCGGTCCAGCACCACGTCCTGGCCCGGTTCGTCGCGGCCGATTTCGTGGCCTAGCAGATCCATCAGCGGGCTATCCCATTCGTTGCGATGTACAACGACAATGGGTGGCAGGGCGTGTAGGAGCGGCCTTCCGATCGAGCTTTGGGTTTCGTACGTTCCCGTGAGCATCATCGTGGCGCCCTCCAAATTGGTGCCCCACGTGCGTAGACCTAACCCCATGGTCAACGCCAGGTCTTCGCCGTGCAAGGTTGTGCATCGTTGTCCTGGATGAATCACGACCTGCGGAGCCGTTTCGGCAGAGTCGGCTATTTCGTACGGCCCCACGCCGCGGATGATGGCTATATCGCCCGCGGTCAAGGCCACGCTTGGGATTCCAGCCATGGTGACAATGGCGTGCCCACGGGTCAGGGCCACCAGCGTCAGGGGCGCATTGTCCTGAATTCTCAGACCCCATGGTGGGTCGAGCACGGTTCGCAGAAGGAACGCTCCTCGGGCTCTGGTGCCGTTCAATAGTCCAACTATCGCATCCATAACGCCGATTGTAGACGTATACGTATGAGTATGAGTGTTATATCTATTTACCGTCTCGAATTTGTCAGGTTTAATGAGTGCTATGACAACCCCAACACCATTCGATGCATACACATGACATCGCTGCGATCACTCGATCAACTCAACATTGCCACCGCCGTTGGGTGCGCCATTTGCGGAGGTGTGTTTTTCGCCTTCTCCACATTTGTGATGCCGGCACTCGTACGAATGCCCGCCGCCGAGGGCGCTGCAGCGATGCAGTCGATAAATGTCAAGGCACCGAACCCGCTGTTTATGTTTGCCCTATTTGGCAGCGCGATCGGGTGCATCGTGCTCGCCGTCTTTGGCCGTGGCGACCTGCCCGACCAACGAGG
>JAYWAI010000359.1:0-10718 GCA_043782545.1 Acidimicrobiia bacterium | reverse complement strand
GAACAGCGACACGTGTCCGAACCCGCTTGCCGAGCATGCTCAGTCAATAGTGACTGATTTTCGCATTTATGAGCTTGTGCACTTCCAAGTCCATCTGTCGATCGCAGCCTCAAATGAAGTCGCCGGGCTTGTGGCCGTCGACCAGCGGGTTTCGCTACTCCAAGGCGCAATCAACGCGGCCCGTGGTTCCGGTCGATCAGTAGAACGGGCCGAACTGGCCTTGGCCGACATCCGGACGCAGTTGGCGTCGGGGTCCACGACGCTGAGTGGTGTCACCGCTCGATTGTTCACGCTGACGCCGGCGAACGTCAACGACGGATCCGCAGCGCCAGCCATCGATCAAATTCGGGGCGCAATCATGAGCGCTCGGGAAGCTCTCGCGGCCATTTCAAAAGACGTGGAAACGATTGCTGCCGCCCTGAAATAGGAAATAAGGATATTTCATGTCGTTAGTAGTTGCGATTGTTTCTGGCGTCCCGTAGCTTTCGCACCGACAGACAGGGAGCACCGGTGGACCACGCAATGGTGGGCAAAGTAGGGCGAGTTACTGGTGCAATTAAACCAGGTTCTTTGGGGGAAGTAATGGTGCCGATTCGTGGCGGCGTTGAAGCTTTCAACGCGATAAGCGAATCGGGCATCGAGCATTTCGCGGTCGGCGCACGCGTGCGAGTAGTGGAGTATTCCCCACCTCGCACCGTGATCGTTGCCGCGTCTTAGACACACATTTTTATTCCTATAAAAGAAGGCGAATGGGCACATCCGTGCCATTAATTCCGATAATCGTTGGCGTCGCCGTCATCGTGCTTGTCGTGTTGTTCACGATGATGTGGCGAGTTGCTGAACCCAACGAGGCGCTGATCATTTCAGGCCTCAAGACCATCAAAGAGGTGCCCACCGGCACAGCCTCGATTCACGAAAGTCTCGGCTTCAGGCCGAGGTTGACGAAGTAACGGCGAAGGCAAAACTTGCTGGACCGTTGGCCGAAGCGACTACTCGTCAGAACGTCGTGATTCAAGAAACAAAATCGGCGGAGCTCGAAGCCCAACGTGAAGACCAACGTTTGCAAGCGACCGTGCGCAAGCCCGCCGATGCGCAGGCCTACGCCCAGGTCAAACTGGCCACTGCCGACCGTGACACTCGCATCGCGGCGGCCGAGGCCCACGCCAGGGAAGGTGAATTGCAAGCGGCCGCCAACGCACAACGCGTCAAGCTTGAAGCAGATGCCGAAGCCGAACACGTACGGTTGGCTGCCGCCAGTCAGTTCGCCGCCGTTGATCAAATGATCGTGCTCAACGGCGCTCAAGGACTCACAGAAGCGTTGAGCTCGGTGCTCAGTCAGGGCGCGGCTCGGTTGCAAATGGCTCGCCAGATGATCGGAAGCAGCACGAAAAAGGGCGCCGATCGGGTGAACGACGGCCAAGTCGAAGAGTGAATTAAAGGCGCTCCAGAACGTTGATGGCGTTCGTGAATTCATGAGAGCCCATCAGCGCCTGGCAGCGCCGAAACCTGTTGCTGGCGTACACCCAGAAGTTGTCGACGGGGTTGGCATTTGCGTGTTGGATCACACCCCACAGTGTCCACAGCAAGTCGCACATTGCTTTGTAAATCACCATGCGGGCGGCCTGATCTGCTGGTGCGTCGCCACCAAAATACGCCGACAACAGAGCCGCATCTTGGACGGCGGTAAACCCGCCCTCGACGGACAGATCTCCGAGATCCCACATGGGATCGTTGTTGCCTGAATACTCGTAGTCGACGATGTACATGCGGTCTCCGGCGTCGAGGAAGTTTTCGCACAGCGGATCGCAATGCGAAGGTTTGAGTCGCACAGGATTCTGTTCGAGAACTTGACGAGCCCCCGCAGCCAGCTGATGCGCGGCGTCGTACCCATTGGGGAGCGTGGCAATTTTTTTCGTCAGCAACGCTTTGTAGTCATCGATCATCGTGAAGAGTTTGAAATCGTTGGCGAATGGCGTTGCCGTATCGTGCAACTGCCGAAACGCCCGGCCAGCTCGAGAAACCGAACCAATATTTCCGAATCGTTCGGGCGTCATTGTTGAGGCACCGGCTACAAATCGGGTGACCATCAGCCCATCGCTGGGATCAAAGAAGAGCAACTCCGCGTTGACGCCGGCGGCGGCCGCCGACCGTGCGGCCACGCGTTCGTTGTGGCGATCGATGTATTCGCTCGTGCCCGTTCCAGGCACCCGCAATACATACTGTGAAGAACCGTCGCGGACGAGATAGTTGGTATTCGTAAGGCCGGCCAGTCGTGTCACGGTGGGATTTACCGCGGTGGCCAAAAACGGGATGCGAGAAAAGTGCGCCGTGAGGTCGGTCATGACCGCAGTCTGGCATTTGTGGGGTCGTACAAGGCGCCATTGTGCCGTGTGGCGGATATTGGCTCGCCGTACACCTCGATGACGAAGTCGGTGCGTTCGGCAAACTCGGTGGGCAAGTAGCCGTAGCAAATTGGTTTGCCAATGGCGTGACCGAAGTTGGCGCTGGTCGTGAAACCCACTACGACGCCGTCGGCGATGATTGCTTCGCCGCTTACCGGGTACGCCATTTCTTCCAACGCGAACGTGCACAGCTGTCGTGCTGGACCATCGGCCTTGAGGGCCACCAGCGCGTCACGGCCGCAGAAATCGCCGTTGTTGAGGTCGACTCGCCACGCCAACCCGGCCTCCCACGGGGTGACGTCAGGCGTCACGTCGGTGGACCAATACACGTACCCTTTTTCGACGCGCAACCGGTCGATAGCGCGGTAACCAACATTGCGAATGCCATGAGGTTGCCCGGCTGCCCACAGTGTCTCATAGACGTGCGCGGCGTATTCGGTGGGCACATGCAACTCCCATCCCAATTCGCCGGCGTACCCAATTCGTAAGGCCAAACCGGGGGCCGATCCAACGGTGATTTCTCGGGCTCGGCTGTACTTGAATGCGGCGTTGCTCAAGTCGTCGTCGCATACTGATTGCAGCACGGTGCGGGCGAGTGGCCCGCACACGTTGATCACTGCTTTGGCTGAAGTGAGATCGCGAATGACCACCGAACCATCGGCCGGTGATTGTCTGCGAATCCAGCCCATGTCGTGGGCGCCAAACGCTGCGCCGGTGACGACGTACCACGAGTCGGCGGAAGTGCGCACCATAGTGAGATCGCACTCGATGCCACCGCGCTCGTTGCACAGTTGCGTATATGTGATTGTGCCGATCGACTTGTCCATGTTGGCCACCGAAAGCCACTGCACCGCAGCCAGCGCGCCGGGGCCAGAGATTTCGAATTTGGCAAACGACGTTTGGTCCACGAGCCCCACGCCGTTGCGCACAGCGAGCGCTTCTTCGCCAACATGGTCGAACCAGTTCGGCTTCGCAAAGCTGGGTCGATCGAGCGGTTCAACACCAGCAGGAGCGAACCAGTTCGGCCGCTCCCACCCGCCCCGACTGCCAAACACGGCACCTTGGGCTTTGAGAGTTTCGTGGAGCGGGCTGCGGCGAATGCCGCGAGCCGTGACGTGTTCGCTGCCCGGAGCGGAGAGCTTGTAATGGCGTCCATAGAGCTCGACAGCCCGGGGGTACATGAACGATTTTGTGGTGTGATGAAAGGCAAACCGGCGCACATCCAGTGGCCACAAATCCAGCGACGGGCGTCCTTCCAAAATCCACTCGGCCATCATTTTCCCGGCCCCGCCACCGGCCGCGATGCCATAGAGGAATCCAGTGGCAACAAAGAAGTTGTCGACTTCGGGGGTGCGTCCCATCACGAAATCGGCATCCGCTGAGTAGGGGATCGGGCCGTTGATGAGCGAGCGGATGCCGGCTCGTTCGAGCACCGGGGTGCGTTTGTTGGCCAGCGTGGCGAGTTGTTCGAAACGGTCGAAATTGGGATCAATCAGTTGGCGTCGGAACGGCACTGGAATGCCATCGGTGGCGAAGGCCAGCGTGTCGTGTTCATAGCCGCCCACGAGCAAGCCTTGGCCGTCGGGCTTGTAGTACACGAGGTGATCGGGGTCGCGCATGGTGGGCATCTTGCGAATCTCGCTGGCCGGCATTTCGGTGATTGGTCCCGACAGCATGTATTGATGTTCGACGGCGAAAGCAGGTACTCGAGCGCCGACCATGCGCCCGATTTCCATACCCCACATGCCCGCTGCGTTCACGATGATGTCGGCCGCGATTGTGCCCCGGTCGGTGTGCACGTGAGTGGCCCGGCGACCATCGACCGTGATCGAAGTGACCTTCGTGTTTTCGATGATGTTGGCGCCACGCATCTTGGCCCCTTTGGCGATTGCCTGGGTGACGCTGGCCGGGTCGATGTAACCATCTGTGGGCAGAAACGCAGCGGCGAGCACGTCGACGGTGCTCATGAGCGGGAAGAGATCTTGGGCTTGCTGCGGGGTGATGATGTCCATTGGTAGCCCGAACGACTTGGCCATGGTGGTGAGGCGTTTGAGCTCCAGCATTCGATCCGGCGAGCACGCCAAACGAAGGCTGCCGGTCTGGTGCCAATCAACGGCTTGGCCGGTTTCGGCTTCGAGTTGGCCGTACATTTCGACCGAGTGTTCCAACATTCGTGTGGTGTTGCGGCTCGAACGCAATTGGCCCACGAGCCCAGCTGCGTGCCAGGTGGCTCCCTCGGTGAGGCGATGTTGTTCAAGCAGCACGACGTCTTTATGGCCCATTTTTGTGAGGTGGTACGCGATGCTGCATCCCAAAATGCCCCCACCAATGATCACAATGTCCGCATGGGCGGGCAACCCAATGTCAACCTCGTCTGAATTCACGATTTCACCTTGGCCATCGTGGGGTCGTAAAGAGGTTTGAGGGACACGATGGCGTCGACGAGTTGGCCGGCCACTTCGAGTTGGTAGGTGCCGCTGGTGACGTACTCTGCGCTCACGCCACCGGGGTTTCGCACGTAGCCGTAGCCGATTGATTTTCCAATCGTGTAGCCGTAGCCGCCGCTGGTGAGCCAGCCCACCCGCTCGCCGTCGCGGAAGACTGTCTCGCGCCCGAGCAGCACCATCGACGCGTCGACGGTGAACACGGCGAGCATTTTACAGACACCATTTTCAATTTGCGCGGCCACCGCGTCGCGCCCCATGAAGGCGACGCTAGAGCGCAATTTGATGGCCCACCCGAGGCCCGATTCGTGCGGCGTGTGATCGGGGCCGATGTCGCTTCCCCAGGCCCGGTAGCCCTTTTCTAACCGACACGATTCGATGGCTCGGTAGCCGGCGTTCGCCAGACCCATCGGCGCTCCGGCGGCCATAAGTGCGTCGTAAACTAACGTGGCGTTTTCAACCGGCAGATGCAATTCCCAGCCAAGCTCGCCAACGTACGTAACACGCAACGCCATCACTTGTGTGCCCGCGATGCCGATCGTTTGCATGGTGCCAAAGGGGAAGGCGTCGTTGCTTAAATCGGCAGTGCTGACGACGTTCAGAATGTCGCGTGCCCGTGGCCCCATGAGTGCCAGCACTGAGTATGCCGATGTGACGTCGACAAGTTCGGCGTGCAGATCCACGGGAATGTTGCGTGATATCCAATCGAAATCGTGAGTGGCGAACCCGGTGCCGGTCACGATGTAGAACTCGGTGGTGGCGATCCGGCACACGGTGAGATCGCACTGGATGCCGCCGCGCCCGTCGAGCATTTGGGTGTATGTGAGTGAGCCGATCGGCTTGTCGACGTTGTTGGCGCAGATGTAGTTGAGTGCGGCGAGCGCATCGCGACCTTTGAGAATAAATTTCGCAAACGAGGTTTGGTCGATCAAACCAGCTGCTTCGCGAATTGCTGTGTGTTCTCGGCCAACGGCGGCGAACCAGTTCTGGCGTTCGTAGCTGTACACGTCGTGTGGGGTCTCGCCGTGATCAGCCGAGGCGAACCAGTTGGGCCGCTCCCAACCCAGCTTTTCGCCGAAGCAAGCGCCGGCCGCGGCGAGCCGTTCATACAGTGGCGATCGGCGAGTGGGGCGGGCACTGTCGTGTTCCTCGTGCGGCCACGCCATTGTGTAGTGCTTGCCGTAGGCCTCCAGAGTGCGAGTGCGCACCCAGTCGGTGTTGCGGTGGTTGCGACCAAATCGGCGAATGTCAACGTTCCACAAGTCGTATGGAGCAACGCCGCGATGTACCCATTCAGCCAAAGCCATTCCGGCCCCGCCGCCGGCCGCGATGCCGAAGGCGTTGAAGCCCGCGCCTACGAAAAAGTTCCGTAGTTCCGGAGCTTCGCCGAGAATGAAATTGCCATCGGGCGTAAAGCTTTCCGGCCCGTTGATCAGTTCGTTGACGCCCGCGGTTTGCAGCGCCGGCACACGAGCCATGGCGAGCTCCATGATGGGGCTGAAGTGGTCGAAATTGGATGACAGCAGTTTAAAATTGAAGCCCTCGGGAATGCCCCCAACGGCCCACGGAATGGGGTTCGGTTCATAGCCGCCCATCACGAGGGCGCCGACTTCTTCTTTGTAATACGTGAGCCGGTCGGGGTCGCGCAATGTGGGCAAATCGCGCGTCACACCTTGGATCTGTGACGTGATGATGTATTGATGCTCGACCGACACCAGCGGCACGTTGACGCCGACGGTGGCCCCCAGCGCACGAGTCCATTGACCGGCGCAACAGATCACCACGCCACACTCGATGTAGCCGTTGTTTGTAGTGACGCCCTTGATCACCCCGTCGACAACGTGGATCGATACCACATCGGTGTCTTCCAAAATTCGTGCCCCGGCATCACGGGCCCCTTTGGCCAGAGCCATCGTGATATCTGACGGGCTGGCTTGGCCGTCGGTTGGTAGGAAAGCTGCGCCGATCACGTCGTCTACGGTCATGAGTGGCCAGAGATTTTGGGCCTCTTTGGGCGACAGTAAATGCATGTCGAGCCCGAACGATTTGGCGGCGGTGGCTTGGCGTTTGACTTCGTTCCACCGCTCTTGGTTGCACGCCAAACGCAACCCGCCATTCATTTTCCAACCGGTACCCAAACCGGTTTCGGCTTCGAGCTTTTTGTACAGGTCAACCGAGTAGCCCAGAAGCTGGGTGATATTCGCACTGCTACGCAGTTGGCCTACGAGACCAGCGGCGTGAAAGGTGGAGCCAGAAGTGAGCTTGTGGCGTTCGATGAGCAGCGTGTCGGTCCAGCCCAGGCGGGCCAGGTGGTACGCCGTGGAACAGCCCACGATGCCGCCTCCGATGATGATGGCCTTGGCTGAGGTTGGTTGATCAGTCATCGTCTGGTTCTAGCACGAGGCCGTTCGTTCCCCAGGAAACGTTCGCACACTGCGGTCGCGTCTGACACGATGCAATAGTGAAAATTCAAGCGATCGAATTGCGACGCGTGAGTGTGCCGCTCATCACACCGTTCCGGACGTCATTCGGCGTCGAGCCCGATCGGGATGCCGTGATGGTGCGGGTGATTACGGCCGACGCGGACGGGTGGGGCGAATGCGTGTCTGGCTCTGAACCCTTCTACTGCTCCGAATACGCCGACGGATCATGGAAGGTTCTCGAAGAGCACATTCTGCCGCTACTGCTCAGTGCCGGCGACGCCATCGACGGCTTGTCCGTTGAGCGAATACTCAAACCAATCCACGGGCATCGCATGTCGAAAGCTGCCGTGGAGATCGCCGTACTCGACGCCCAAACTCGAGCGGCAGGGCGATCGTTGCAATCCTTTCTGGGCGGCACTCGAGAGCTCGTCGAAACCGGCGTGTCGGTCGGTATTCATGATGAGATCGACGCGCTCTTGGCCACCGTTTCTGGGTATGTCGCTGATGGCTATACGCGTATCAAACTCAAGGTGGAGCCTGGCAATGACATTGAGCATGTGCGGGCAGTGCACGATCTGGTGGGCGGGCGAGTGCGCCTGCAAGTCGACGCCAATTGTGCCTATACCCGCGGTGATATTCAACACCTCTGCCGATTCGATGAGTTTGATCTATTGCTAATCGAGCAGCCATTCGAGGTCGATGATCTCGTGTCGCATGCCGAGTTGCGCAAGCTGTCGAGCACGCCCGTTTGCCTAGACGAATCGATTGAGTCCCTGCACATTTTGGACACTGCCATTGCGTTGGGTGCAGTAGATGTTGTCAACATCAAACCGGGCCGAATTGGCGGTTGGATAGAGGCCAAACGTATTCACGATCGGTGCGTGGAGGCAGGCTTGCTCCTGTGGCATGGTGGGATGTTGGAAACTGGCATTGGGCGCGCCGCAAACGTGGCCTTAGCGTCGCTGCCTGGCTTCACGTTGCCCGGCGATCTGTCGGCCAGTGATAGGTATTTCCATCAAGACCTCACAGAAAAATTCGTGCTGGAGAATGGCTTCTTACGGGTGCCGACGACGCCGGGAATTGGTCGAGAACCGTTGCCGGAAATGTTGGCCCGATTCACCAAACGTGTTGCCACGATCCGCCCATGACCACTCCAGGGTGGCGGGTGCGCGAGGCGTTTACGATTGCTGAATTCGAGCAGGTGTGCGATGTTGAACAATCAGTGTGGGGCCCGAGTGAAAAGGTCGACAATCCCCATTTGTTGCGAGCGTTGCAAGACGAAGGAGCGTTGATTGCGGCCGTCGAATTGCTCAATCCCGATGGCGGTCCGACCGGCGAGTTTGTGGGAATGCTGTTTGCCTTTCCCACCCGGGAGGCGGGCGTCCAACACTCGCATCGCATGGGCGTCATCGACGGGTGGCGCGGCCAGGGGATTGCCGAGGAATTGAAACTGTTCCAGAAGCAATGGTGTCTCGGCAATGACATCACGACAGTTCGGTGGACGTTTGACCCGCTTCGCCGCACAAATGCCCGGCTCAACATTCATCGCCTCGGGGCAACAGCTAGCTCGTTTTACGAGAACCACTACGGCGAGGAAGAAGCCGACGAAGTGGTCGTGTACACAGACCGGCTGATGGCCAACTGGAACCTGGAAAGTGGGGGCCGACCGACCAGAATTTCAACGACGCTATTGCCGATTCCTGACAACATTGCCCACCTTCGCGCCCGGGACCCGTTGGAAGCAGCGGCGTGGCAGGTTCGTTATCGCAGCGCATTGCCTGAGCTGTTTGCGAACGGATTTGTGGTCACCGACGTCGTAGAAACACCCGAAGCTGAAACGGCTAGCGCATACCTTCTTACCCAACTATGGTGACGCCGTGGCCACGGTCAGGATCAGTCGACATCTTCGCCGGTTCTTTCCCGCGTATCCGTCGCCTGGTGAGTTGGTCGATGTTGAAACCGTTGCTGAGGCCATCAAAGAGATCGATCGTCGACACCCCGGGTTGGGTTTCTATATCGTCGATGAGCACGGCACGCTGCGCCACCATGTCAATGTGTTTGTTGGCCAAGACTTGGTCTACGACAAACAGCTTTCTGACTCCGTCACCACGTCGAGCACGATCGACGTCATACCCGCCTTATCTGGAGGATTTCAATGAGTAGTGATCGCATTTTGTTGAGCACTCGTAAGGGTTTGATCGTGTTGAATCGGTCGAACGGTTGGGCAATCGAGCGGCACGAATTTGCCGGTGTCGGCATCTCGTGTGCCGTAGTCGATCCGCGTACAGGAGTGTGGTGGGTGGGGCAAAAGCACGGTCACTTCGGCCCGCAATTGCTCCATAGCCACGACGAAGGAGCAACGTGGCACGATCATGTCAGCGTGAGCTACCCGGCTGCCACCACGAAAGCCGACGGTGAGCCAGCGGCGTTGACTGAGGTTTTCACTATCCAACCCGGCCTTGACTCACAACCAAAACGCCTCTGGATGGGCACACTGCCCGGCGGGCTTTTCCGCAGCGACGATGGCGGCGAGACGTGGGATTTCGTGCAGTCCTATTGGGATCAGCCGCATCGACCTGAGTGGTTCGGCGCCGGCACAGATGATCCGGCTTTGCACTCGATTTGTGTCGACCCGCGTGACTCTCGGGTCGTGCGCGTTGGCTCATCGGTAGCTGGCGTCTTCGAGACGCGCGACGATGGTGAAACGTGGACGACGATCACGAATGGCATGGATGCCGAGTACATGCCCGACCCATCGGTCAACGTGCCTCAAGACCCGCATCTGGTGCGTCAGAGCCCCACGAATCCTGATGTGTTGTGGAGTCAGCACCATTGCGGCATTTATCGGTCCGGCGATGCAGGCACCACGTGGCAATGCGTGAGCGAGCCAGAAGGCGACAATCGTGTTGCCCATTTCGGGTTTGCGGTAGCGGTCGCCGACGATGACCCAGACACCGCGTGGGTGGTGCCGGCCAATCAAGACGACAACCGTTCCAGCGTGAATCAAGCCATGTGTGTGGCGCGTACGAACGACGGCGGCCGCACCTGGCAGGCACTACGAAACGGATTGCCTCAAACTGGCTCGTTTGACATCGTGTATCGCCACTGTTTGGCCTACGACCGTAACTCGCTGGCGTTTGGGTCAACCACCGGTAACGCGTACGTGAGCGACGATCGAGGCGATTCGTGGGCCTGTTTGGGCACTGGTTTCCCGCCGATTTACGCCGTAAATTTCGCCTAGCGCCGTCGCAGCAACGCTAGGGTCACGACCATGCCTAGCGACTTTGCTCTCAAATCCATGAACGCCATTCACAAAGCCGTGTTGGCGGTGTCGTTTGGCAAGGTTGGTTGGAAAGCTGGCTCGATGCCCGTGGTTGAGCTCACGACTATTGGTCGTAAGAGTGGACTGCCTCGATCGGTGATGCTTACGTGCCCGGTCGTGGAGGGGC
>JAYWAI010000358.1:0-10739 GCA_043782545.1 Acidimicrobiia bacterium | reverse complement strand
CACGCCGCAGCAGAGGCCCAACAGATCCTGTGCAACTCCGCCGACGACCCCTCCAATTGCAATTTTATTTTGCCAGCCAGATGGGATCGTGGCGACGTACACGTGGCGGTAAGCACCAATGGCCAGAGCCCGACGGCGGCGCAATGGCTTCGGGACCGTCTCGCCGATGGCTCGCTAGGCAACGAAACTGAGGAAATAGCGCAAATTTTGGCCCGCCTCCGAGCCAGGGTGCGCGACCAGGGCATGTCGAGCGAGGACTACGACTTTCGATCGCTGCTGCGCCCCGGCCCGGCGTAGGCGCCGACGCAACATAGTGGGTGAAATGACCTATTGAGCGGCGACGTTGATTTCTTCATCATGCTGCCCATGGCGGACTTAACAGCAGCATTACACGACGAATTGGCATCGCATGACGCGTTCATGTGGGTCATTGGCAAAGCAACTGCACGTGCTCAACGGCTCGGAACCACGGTGGCGGTCGTGATCCTTGACATACACAACGTGCCCGATGCACTCGACATCGAATGGCAACTCGGAGAGCGTCTTCTGGTCGCGGCCCGAGCCGACGACACCGCAGCCCAACTCGGGCCGGGGGTGTTCGGTTTCGTGACCGAAGGCCACTTGACCACGTCCGATGTTGAAGAACTCACAACCCGGATCGGGAATGCTCTCGAGGTCCCCTTGCGCACAGCCAATGGCGGGATCGTGTTGCCATCGGTACGGGCATCAATCACGATGCTCGGTACACCAGCCCCTTGTAACCGTCAGTAAATCCTAGCGCCAACAGCGCGCCTCGATGCACCGATTGTGTGGCGAGAACGCCATCAACTTTTTCGATGGTAACCGACTTGCGTTTCCCCGATTTCACTATCGCAATGAGCTCTGACGCCCACATCGCAGGGTCATCTACAAACGTCGTGAGACCCGTATTTTTTCGGTCCAGGTAGACCACTGGTTTGCCGTCACGTAGCACCGTCAGCGCCCCCGGAACCCGCATTGGCTTGGATGCTGTGGCCGCAGACGCAGCGGGCCAGGGCACCGACGCGCCATAGGGTTGCGCGGGGTCGACGACGCTGAGCATGATTGAGTCGCCGGCGCTCGCCACAGCCCCAGTGGCTCGGTCAATCGAATCGAACGATCGCAACCGATCAACCGCTCCCGGTAGAGCAAATTGCGCCGCGCCCATGCCAGCAATGAAGTAGCCGCGCCGTACCTGCCCGCGCTCCTCCATCATCGACAACACGGGATACAGGCCGTGGAACCCGCCCTCGATTCCCTCCGCCAACACAGCTTCACGAGTGACCACGCCGTGGCGCTCGAGCAACTGCCCGACCATGGCGTGAGTGCGTTCGGTGGACGACGATTTTGGTGCGCGCAACGCAGCAGTGAGTGACCATCGACCATGCCCAGCCGGCGGTCCCAGACGTGACAATCCTCCGGGACGCGGCCGCCGGGACGCGGCTCGTGCCCCGGCTGTTGCTTTGGCCACCGCGCCCGACGCATAGGCCCACACTGATGCCAATCCGTCATTGGTGACCTCTCCAGCCCACACAAGATCCCACAGCGCTCCGAGTACTTCTGTGTCGGTGTAGCTGTGCCCACCAATGTGGGCGGCTTGCACAAGGTCGTGCCAAAACGACGCCCCTACTCGCGCCAGGTGATCACGCAGCGCCGCGCAAAGGTCGCCCGACGCGAGTTCCGCCGGCTCGGGAAACAACAACCGCGCCGTGTCTCGAAAAGCCACCATCAGCTTGCCGTCGTTGTTGCCAATACCACCAGAGCCTTGCCACACAAGGCTTCCCGACGTAAACAGCGCGTCGAGGTCACCTAGGCGAAAGCCGTCGACACGAGCGGGCAAGATTTCGGCAGCCAACACCGACGCCGCGATTGGCACCCCTTGCAACATGGCGAGTGAATCCACCAGCGCGTCGGTACCACGCCGTGACGGGCCGGTGACGTCGTGCCACGCGGGAAGAAACAGCCCGAGCGTTGAAGCATCAACCGGCTCCACTTCTTTGCGCAGCGCGGCGAGCGAACGCCGTCGCAAGAGCCGCAATACGTCAGCGTCACACCATTCGCGTTGCGTGCCGCCGGGCCGAAATTCGCCGCACACGACGCGACTCAATCGTTCGAGTGCTTCCAGGCTGGCCTGCACCCGCTCGGCGGAAGCGCCCCAGCGCGCCACGATGTCGGCGACATGAAACGGCCCGTGGGTGCGAGCGAATCGGGCCACCAAGTCATCCAGCGGTCGAGGCGTCGACTCGGTAAACACTGCGGGCAAGCCCAGCGGTATTGAAGTGCCGAGTGCGTCGCGCAGGCGACCGGCGTCTTGCGCGTCGGCGTAACGTTCCGCACCGCTCATGCGCACCTTGATGGCGCGTCGGGCGGCCACCAACTCTTGCACCCATGCCTCGGAATCACCGTCACAACGGGCGGCAATTTCAAACGACGACAGGTCGCCAACGCGCCGCAACATGTCGTGCAGCCCATCGGCGTTGCGAGCGTGGCGCAACTCGGCCAGGCACTGCAACTCCGCTTCAACGTCGTCGAGCACGGCGGGCTCGAGCAGCTCGCGGAGCTCCTCGCTGCCCAACAATTCACGCAGCAAATCGCGGTCCAGCGCCAACGCCGCCGCTTTGCGTTCCGCGTTGGGTGCGTCGTAGTCGTACATGAACGCGGCGATCCACGAGAACACCAGCGACTGCGCAAAGGGCGAAGCCGACGGCGTTTCGACCGACACCAGCTTGATGCGCCGAGATTGAATATCGCTCAGCACCGAACGCAACGCGCCGAGGTCGAAGACATCATTCAGGCATTCACGGGTGGCTTCGAGCAGCATGGGAAAGGTGGGGTACTTCGAGGCCACCTCGAGCAGGCCGCTGGAACGTTGCCGCTGTTGCCATAGTGGCGTGCGCATGCCGGGTCGTCGTCGCGGCAACAGCAATGCCCGCGCCGATGACTCACGAAAACGTGACGCAAACATGGCCGAGCCGCTCACTGCGTCGACCACCATCTCGTCGATCACTGCGGGACTGATCGCGAACAACTCAGTGTCGATGCGGTCCATTGATTCGGGCAGGCGCATCACGATGCCATCGTCGCCCCAGAGAATTTCGATATCGACACCCAGCTCGGCACGAATGTTGGCCTCGATCGCCATCCCCCATGGAGCATGCACAGCCGCGCCAAATGGCGTGAGAATACACACGCGCCAATCGCCGATTTCGTCTCGAAACCGTTCCACCACAATGGTTGTGTCGTCGGGGATGGCGCCGGTGGCCGTGGCTTGGTCGTCGAGATAGGCGAGCAAATTCCGAGCCGCTAATGGGTCCAAACAATGCTCTGTGCCCAGCTGCGCAATGGCGACTTCGGGCGTCAGCGAGCGCATCGAGCGCACGAATTCGCCGACCGCTACACCCAACTCGATGGGACGCCCGGGGCGATCGCCGTGCCAAAACGGCATCTTGCCCTGCACCCCAGGAGCGGGTGTCACAACGACGCGTTCGAAGGTGATTTCTTCGATGCGCCACGACGTCGCCCCGAGGCGAAAAACCTCGCCGGTACGACTCTCGTACACCATCTCTTCGTCCAGCTCGCCGACTCGCACGCCGTCGGGCAGAAACACGCCGAACAGGCCGCGATCAGGGATAGTGCCGGCGTTGGCAATCGCCAATCGTTGCGCACCTTCGCGGGCCCGAACCGTGCCGAGACGCACCGTGCCATCAGGGTCGGCAGCCAGCCGATCCCAATTGATACGGGGTCGTAGCTCAGCGAATTCATCACTCGGATAACGGCCGGCCAACATGTCGAGCACGGCCACAAACACGTCGTGAGAAATCTCGGCGAAGCATGCGCACCGCCGCACACACGTCAACAAATCTGACACTGCGTAGTCGTCCATGGCGGTCATGGCCACGATCTGTTGACTCAATACGTCAAGCGGGTTGCGTAAGTAGTGGGTGTGCTCGATGAGCCCGTCGCGCATGCGTTGCACGACTACCGCTGTTTCGATGAGATCGCCCCGATGTTTCGGGAACACCTTGCCCTTACTGGGTTCGCCGACTTGGTGCCCGGCACGACCAATGCGTTGCAAGCCACTCGAGACTGCACCGGGAGACTCGACCTGAACCACCAAATCGATGGCCCCCATGTCGATACCGAGCTCCAACGACGAGGTCGCCACCAAGCCGCGCAGCCGACCGGTTTTCAGTTCGTCTTCAATGACCACGCGTTGCTCGCGAGCCAGCGAACCGTGATGCGCCTTCACAAGGTCTGGCGCGCCGTCGGCCACTGCGCCGGTCTCATGGGCCAGGTCATTGAGCGACGCCGCCAGCCGCTCGGCCGACCGTCGCGAGTTGGCGAATATGAGTGTCGAGCGATGCGACATCACCAGTTCGAGCAGCTTGGGATGAATCGACGGCCACAGACTT
This sequence comes from Acidimicrobiia bacterium, assembly GCA_043782545.1. GTDB lineage: Bacteria > Actinomycetota > Acidimicrobiia > Acidimicrobiales > JBBRKR01 > JBBRKR01. The sequence goes on along the minus strand of JAYWAI010000358.1, from coordinate 6,309 downwards.
CTGGCCTCACCCAGATCACTCATGTCGTCGACCGGCACGACCACCTCGATATCGAGTTGCTTGCGCACCCCGGCGTTTACGATGGTCACCGGACGCGGCGACCCAGCCACACCCGAGGCGCCAGTCTCGAACCCACCCAAAAATCGGGCCACCTCCTCTAATGGCCGTTGCGTCGCCGACAGTCCAATACGTTGAATAGGCCGGTTGCCGGCGCCGCGCACGAGTGCGTCGAGTCGTTCCATCGACAGCGCCAAGTGCGCCCCGCGCTTGGTAGGAGCGAGCGCGTGGATCTCGTCGATGATGACCGTTTCGACGCCCGCCAACGTCTCGCGCGCTTTGGATGTCAGCATCAAAAACAGAGACTCAGGCGTGGTGATCAAAATGTCGGCCGGCACTCGCGCCAGCCGTCGGCGATCTTGCATGGATGTGTCACCGGTGCGCATGGCCACGGTTGGGGCCACGATGGGAAGGCCGAGCCGCTCGGCCGCCATGGCTATACCCACTAACGGTGATTTCAAGTTCTTTTCGACGTCAAACGCCAACGCTCGCAACGGCGAGATGTACAACACTCGGGTACGGCGAAGCTTCGGGTCAAGCACGGGCGTTGTCATGAGTCGATTGATGGCCGACAGAAAGGCGGCAAGTGTCTTGCCCGATCCGGTCGGGGCCAGAATCAGCGTGTTGTCACCACGTTCGATGGCCGGCCAACCTTGCGCTTGGGCGACTGTCGGTGAGGGAAACGAACTTTCGAACCATGCCTGCACTGCTGAAGAGAACATTCGCAAAGGCACAGCGCGCACACTACCGGCTCCCGTAGACTCGCCACCATGGCCGAATATCACCCCGCATTCGAGGAGTATTGCGAAGTGATTTTTGAGCTCAAGGAAGACAAGCTCGATGTCATCCAGGCTCGTATCGCCGAACGCCTTGGCATTAGCCGTCCGTCAGTTTCTGAGCAGATCAAACGGCTCGAAGCCGAAGGCCTTGTGAAACATTCCGCCGGCAAGATCTCCTTGACGCCTCGCGGCACCGAGCTGGCTGAATCAGTGGTGCGCCGGCATCGCCTGGCCGAGCGGTTCCTCACTGACCTGCTCGGGCTGTCGTGGGCTGACGCTCACAAGGAAGCTGGCAAGTGGGAGCACATCATGAGCGACTCTGTGGAGCACGCTATGAATCGAGTGCTCGGCGAGCCGACTACGTGCCCGCATGGCAACCCGATTCCCGGATCGGATTACGAGGCTCCCAAGAGCCGCACACTGAACGAAGTCGTGGTCGGGCATTCTTTCGTGGTCACTCGCATTCCCGAAGAGCTGGAGTTCGCTCCGGGTGTGCTCGACTTTTTGGAAGGCGCCCACATGGTGCCCGGGGTTCGCGGCAGGCTCACGGCGGCCGGGCCCGATGGCACACTCACGGTGGAAGTCGATGGCATAAGTGTCGGCCTCGGGGCATTCGCCAGCCAGCGCATTTTGGTCGAGGCCTAAAACTCCCCACCCGAGTTGGTCATCCGTACTCTCAGTTTGTTAGCCTCACCTAACACAAGTTGTTAGACGAAGCGAGGCGTTGATGTCATTTGCCAAAACCATGTTGCTGGGCGCTATTGCCACCGTGACAATTTTCCTAGGCCTCCCCATCGCCAGGATGCGCAAGGTAAGCGTCACCGCCAAGGCCGCGCTCAACGCCTTCGCTATCGGCGTCTTGGTATTTCTCTTAGTAGAAACAATCCACAAGTCGGCCAACAGAGTAGAGACCGCCCTCACCGCTGCCCACGACAACACCGGACCGTGGGGCACCTTCTTCAGCAAGTCGCTGTTGTTTTTGGGTGCGTTGCTTGTCGGCCTAGTGGGTCTCACGATGTACGAGCGGTGGATGAAGTCGAGCAAGGTGCAACTGAGTAAGGGGCGCTCGCCGGCTTACAACACTGCGTTGCTGATCGCCGTTGGCATTGGTCTGCATAATTTCGCCGAAGGCCTCTCGATCGGTCAGTCGGCGGCCAAGAATGAGGTAAGCCTGGCCGTGTTGTTGGTGACAGGTTTCGCGCTGCACAATGCCACCGAGGCCTTCGGCATTGCCGGCCCACTTACTGGCGAAGCCGAGCCACCTTCGTGGGGCTGGCTGGGGCTGATGGGGCTCATCGGCGGCGGGCCCACCTTTGTGGGCACAGCAATCGGGCACTCAATTGTGAACGACTATTTGGCATTGAGTTTCTTAGCATTGGCAGCCGGAAGCATTCTATATGTAGTGATTCAACTCATCGCAGTGGCCATGAAAATGGACCGGGCCATGAGCTTGGCGTGGGGCACCATTGCCGGGCTCGTGACGGGCATCGGCACCGACTTTATACTCGTGGTCGCCGGCGCCTAGGCGTCAGCGGCCATAGGCCTCGGCGCACTGGCCCCACCTGCGTTTAGCGCAGCACCTCGGGCAACGTTTCGGCGTGCACAATCGTGAGCCGCTTCGTGGCCCGAGTCAAAGCAACATACAGCGCCCGCATTCCCTGGGGTTCGGCCGCGATTATTTCTGCGGGCTCTACCACGATCGTGGCGTCATATTCGAGGCCCTTCACAACCCCCACGTTAATGAGCGTCACGTTGTCGAATTCGTCGGCCACCGGCTTCATGGCACCATGCAACGTACTCGGCACGATGATGGCCACTCGACCATCATCAACATCTACTTTGGCCTGCGCAACCGCGATTCGCACGACCTCAACAAGATCACGTCCCGACGCGTCCACGAAGGTGGGATCAACGCCCACAACCCTCACGGATCGGGGTGGAGTCAACTCCGGTGCCGCCACCGCCAACACCTTTGACGCCAACGCCATAGCCTCAGCAGGGATGCGATAACCCAGCGTCAACTCGACACGGCGATGAGGCCGCTTGGATGGCATGTGACGCAAAATATCGTCCCACGAATCAGGCGCAAACGGGCCAGTGGCCTGGGCCACATCCCCGACCATGGTGATCGAACCGTTGAGCGATCGGCGGGCCAGCATGCGCAATTGCATGGGCGTGAGATCTTGGGCTTCGTCGATCACCATGTGGCCATAGGTACGAATGTCTTCGTCGGCCGTCGTAGCAATTTTGCCCTTGGTGGGCCGAGCGCCCAGGAGGGCATTGGCTTCATCAAAAACGGGGGCATCGGCGTCGCACCACTTGATCGATGCTAGGTCGTCGACGCGATCCATGTGCAAGGTGTCAGCGTCGTCTTCGGAGAACCCACCGGCGCGCAGCGCGCTGCGCAACAGCGCGTTGGATCCGTACAGATCGTGCAACAACTGAGCGGGCGTGAGCAGTGGCCACATGGTCTCGAGCATGAGCCGAATCTCGTCGGTGTGCCGGAGCCGATCGCGCACCACGTTGGGGTCGAGGTCCTGACGACTCGATCGAGCCAAGCACCCAAAGACTTCATGCTCCACAAATCGGCGAGCCGGATTGTGATGTTGGAATCGGCGTTGAGATTGCGAAATGATCTCGACGGTTTCTTCTGCGGTGATGCGCAAAGTTTCTAGGCCGTATCCAATTTTGAGGCTTTTTCGTATCGGTCGTTGGCGATCCCGAATGGCGCGACGGATGACTTTTGCCATCCGAAGATCGCCTTTGATTCGAGCCGCCGGCCACGATCCCTGGCCGCCGAAATTTACGTGCGGCACGAGATCGCCCAGCGTCACCAACTCGACGCCTGCTTCACCCAATGACGGCAACACACGCTCGATATAGCGCAGAAAATGACGGTTCGGGCCGATTACCAAAACGCCTTGGCCTTCGAGGGGAAATCGGTGGGTGTACAGCAAATAGGCGGCGCGATGCAGTGCTACCACGGTCTTGCCGGTACCCGGGCCGCCTTGCACAACGAGCACGCCGGGCAACTCGGCTCGGATCACATCGTCTTGCTCGGCCTGGATCGTGCCAACAATGTCGCCCAATTGGCCGGTACGTGACTGTTGCAACGCCGCCAACAAGGTGCCGTAGCCAGTCAGCGAAGCTGCCGCTCCGCCATCAGGCAGGCGATTGAGGCCGAAGAGTTCATCCTCCAGATCGAGCAATTTGCGACCATCGCACATGAAGTGACGGCGTCGAGCCAAGCCCATTGCTGAACGGCCCGTGGCTCGATAAAACGGCTCGGCAATCGGCGCTCGCCAGTCAACCACGAGCGGCTCTTGCTGCTCGTCGCTCACAGCAAGACGACCGATATGAAATGCCTCAGAAGGCAACTCGACTGTGGCCTCGGTATCGATCCGACCAAACACCAACGACGCATCGCCGAGCTGCAATTGGCTCAGCCGATGATGCATCTGATCAGTGATCACGTCACGCTCGAACTGGGCTTGGAATGTGCCGCCTCGACCCTTTTCGGTGAGACCGGTCATACGCCGGGCGGCCACACGCGTGGATTCCAACGCTTCGTACGCAGTGTCGATATAGAGCTGCTCGGCAGCGAATTCTGGGTGCTGGCTCACGCGCATAACCTCAAAATGGGGGGATTGCAAAGGTTAGCCTCCCCAAGCAGGATTCCGGGCACGGAAATGGAATTGCTTCACAACCATTGGCGCGGGCAACCTGTGCGAGTGATTTCTAACGATCGTCTGTTGCGCGCCGCCCGCGGCGAATCCGTTGATGCCACCCCGGTGTGGTTTATGCGACAGGCCGGCAGGTCACTGCCTGAGTATCGAGCGGTGCGCGGCATCGGATCGATTTTGGATGTCATCAAACAACCCGAACTGGCCGCCGAAATCACGATGCAACCAGTTCGCCGCTACGGCGTCGACGGTGCTGTGTTGTATTCCGACATCGTGGTGCCAGCCCATGCCATTGGTTTTGGGGTTGACATCGCCCCTGGCGTGGGGCCGGTGATCGCCAACCCAATTCGTTCGGCCAGCGATCTGTCGCGGCTGCGTCCGTATGAGCCAGAGGTCGACGCGCCATATGTGTCACATGCCATTCGGTCGCTTGTGGCCGAGCTCGACGTGCCGCTGATCGGATTTGCCGGCGCACCATTTACGGTGGCGTCGTATCTCGTTGAAGGACGACCAAGTCGAACCTATGAGCACACCAAATCGCTCATGTACGGCAACGAAAATCTCTGGCACTCACTCATGGATCGGCTCGCCGACATGGCCATTGCATCGCTGTTGTCACAAGTCGCCGCTGGCGCCAGCGCCATCCAGCTTTTCGATTCGTGGGTCGGCGTCTTCAGCGCTCGCGACTACACCCGTTATGTGATGCCGCACTCAGCCAAGGTGTTGGGCGCAATGGCTGCGTCGGGTGTCCCACGAATTCATTTTGGTGTCGGCACGGGGGAACTGCTCACGCTGATGGGTGAGGCCGGCGCCGATGTGGTGGGCGTGGATTGGCGAGTGCCACTCGACGTCGCCTCACAACGCGTCGGGCCACACCGAGCGCTGCAAGGCAACCTCGACCCGGTGGTCGTGACGTGCGATTGGTCAGTGGTGGAGGCCCACACGCGTGAGGTCGTGCGCCTCGGCGCAACGCATTCTGGCGGACACATATTCAACCTTGGCCACGGTGTGACCCCCGACCTTGACCCCGAGGTGTTGACACGCATCGTGGCACTTGTGCACGATCCCGTCGGGTTCGTCGCATGACCCGCACCGCGGTGATCACCATGGCCTACGGCACCCCGGGTCACGCCGATGGGCTAGAGGCCTACTACACCGATATTCGACGAGGTCGGCCGCCGCTTCCGGAACAGCTCGCCGACTTGCGCCGACGCTACGACGCGATAGGTGGCCTGTCGCCGTTGTCGGCGTTGACGAATGCGCAATGCGCAGCGTTACAAGCGTCACTCGACGCGCTCAGACCGAGTGAATACCAGGTCTTCCTGGGCCTCAAGCATGTGGCGCCTGCTGTCGAGACGGCCGTTGATGCAGCGGGCGATGCTGGCTGTGCCAAAGCCTTGGGGATCGTATTTGCCCCGCACTATTCCGCATTCTCGATCGGCCAATACCACGGGCGCGCCGAGGCTCGCTCCATCGAACGAGGTATCCAGTTTGCGGGCATAGATTCGTGGCATCTGCTCTCGGAGTACGTGGCGTTTCTGGCCAACGCCGTGCAAGAGAAATTGAGCGGTATGCCTGCTGGCACCCGAGTGGTGTTCACCGCCCATTCGCTCCCCGAGCGTATTCTGGCCAGCGGCGACCCGTACCCAGATCAGCTCGCCGCCACTGCAGCAGCCGTGAGTAGCGCCCTCGATTTGAGTGCATACGACGTGGCCTACCAGTCAGCCGGACGGACGCCAGAACCGTGGTTGGGGCCCGACATTTTGACCTATCTGCGCGATCAGGCCGCG
>JAYWAI010000357.1:0-4066 GCA_043782545.1 Acidimicrobiia bacterium | reverse complement strand
GAAACAGTTCGATGCCCTCAGTGTTGGCGCCCACGATGACGACTTTGCGTAGGTAGTTCCCTGCCTCTCGCTTCGCCTTGAATATTCGGCGAGCGAATTCTCGAATCGTCATGGAAAATACGACGCCGAGGGGAACGGTCGTGACCAGCCAGGCGCGGCTGAGGTATGTCTTGGACGCATAACCCAACACCATCAGGACGAGCACGCCGCCGACCACCGCATTGAATACCCGGCGAATTTCATCAACTCGGCGAGCCACAAACCGAGCGGTGTAACAGCGTTGCTGGAAGAAGAAGAAAACAAAGCCCGGCAAGCCCGCCAACGCGAATTCTGCGTAACGCATGTGGGTGGCTTCGATGCGAAGATCGTCCCAGCTGGAGCGGCTTCGGAGGCCATATGCGGCAAACAAGGCGCAACACAGCGCCAGGATGTCGCCAGTTACTAGTAGCGGTTTGGCGAATCGAAGCTGGCTCTTGACGATCGTCGAAGGTCCAGCCAGCACCGCCGATGAGGTGGCTGCTGATTCAATTTTTTCGAGTTCTGCTAATGCCATGGTTTCACCGCCCCGCGTTGTAGTGCATGTGTCGAAATTTCGTTGCCTTTGTTGATTTGACCACGACCACTCCGACTCCTGCCGAAGGAGTTGGTCGCGAGTTTACGCTGAATTTCCCGGCCATTACGCTGGGTAATTTGCCTATCCTTAAACTTATACGATTTCAACTTTACCGAATCTTTAATTTTCACTATTTGTGAAAAGTTTGTGGTTGAGCAGGATGAATTTGACGACTAGTGATGAAAATGCTTCTTGTTGTGCCCTTGCATGGCCAGTACGCCATCGATCGGCCGGTCGGTGGGTGTGGTGACTCGCTCGGGAGAGACCCAATTTCCGCGTGAGAATGGTGTCCGAATGGCGGCGACAAAGCCCTGCATGACCAGTATCCGATAGACCAGATCCAAAACGATGAGGTAAGGCCACAGCACGAGGCATTGCCACCGACGCAATACCCAAGCAGTGCCGAGGCCTTGGGTCGCATAGATGGCCAAGAGTCCCAGCGCCAGTACCTCACGGTGAGTGCTGAACATCAGCATCACCATGAAAATACCCGGCCATGCGAGGTGAAAAGCCATGTCGACCAAATTGAGTGCGCACATTCGGTCGTGTTTGCCAACGCCCAAACCGGCCCGATGGAATCGAATCGTTTGCCAATAGCCCAGCGTCCATCGCAGGTGTTGGTGATATATATCCCGAAAAGACGTTGCCTGTTGCCAGAGTGCACATGCTTTGCGCTCGAACTTGACGGACCCCAAATTGCTGCGTTTGATCTGCCAGAGATAGTCCATGTCTTCCACGGCGAACGCCACTCCGCTCCGTGCCACTTGGTCGAGAACCGAGGCGCGATACAGAACGTGGGCTCCGATTAGCCATTGCTTGGAGCCTGTGGCGATTTGCAAAGGTGTGTGTACACGTTGCAACCGCCAGGTCGTCATGGCCCGAGCTGCTACCCAACCGTTCCATTTCAGAGACTTGGGCCAAAAACTCACCGAATATCCTTCAACGGCGGCAACTCGTTCGTCGGTCATATTCCGTTCGGTGTGAATCAGCCACATTTCATCCAAAACAACGTCATCATCCAAGATGGCGACATAGTCGTATCGGTCTGACAGTCGATTGTTTGCGCATTCTGGCCAGTGCTGATCAAGCGCCTCTCTGATGGCGTTGGCCTTACCAACGTTGTGCGCGAGTTGCAACACGTGTGCGCCAGCCTCGGTGGCGGCGTCGGACGTGGAGTCAATCGAGCCGTCATCTACGACGAAGACATCGGCTTGAGCGAGCGCCGAAGCGATCGTGGTCGTGATTGTCTGCGCCCCGTTGTGCGTGGGGATGAGGAACGCAGTTCGTGTGCTGTGCGGCGACGCAGTCATGACCTTTTAGTTATCGGTCGGTCGCCTACCGGTATTTAGCCCTATAACGATTGCAATAAACAGACCGACGGTCAAGATGACGGCGGCGTACGCCGCACCGACTCCACCAATCCATCGGGGAGCAATCAAAATCATGACAATCAGCGTGGTGAGGCCCACGAACGCTTTAAACGGAGCTACGTACATTGCTTGGCAAGTTCGGCTCGAAAGTATTCAATGGTGGTCCCAATGCCATCACGAAATGATGTGGTCGGCTGCCAACCCAACGACTTGGCTCGGGTCAATTCGGGGTTTCGTTGCGTGGGGTCGTCGGTCGGCAATGGCTTGAACTCGATTGAACTGCTTGAGCCCGTGAGTTGGATGACCTCGTTGGCCAACTCTTTCATGGACAATTCGTGATCGTTTCCAATATTGACGGGGGCGTCAAGATGGTCGGCGTCCAACACTGCGACGTATCCAGCGGCTTGATCGGCGACGTAACACAACGAGCGCGTCTGGCTCCCGTCGCCATAGACAGTTAGCGGAATATTTGCCAGCGCTTGGCCGATGAAATTTGGCACCACCCGCCCATCGTCGAGTCGCATGCGGGGACCGTAGGTGTTGAACGTCCGCACAACGCGGGCGTCGAGTCCGTGTTGCCGGCGAAACATAAAGGCAAGCGTTTCGGCAAACCGTTTTGACTCGTCGTAGGGCGAGCGGGGGCCGGTCGTACTCACATTGCCCCGGTAGCTTTCGGGTTGCGGATGCACGAGCGGATCGCCGTACACCTCAGAGGTGGAGGCCAAGACAAACCGAGCGTTGTGCGATAGGGCTAAGTTCAGCGCATTTGCGGTGCCGATCGAATTGACGGCCATGATCTCAAAAGGCAAACGATCAAAGTCTTTGGGCGACGCAGGCGAGGCCATATGCAGCACCGCATCGACGTGGCCATCGACCGTGAGCGGTTGCGTCGCGTCGTGATTGATGAACGTAAATCGAGGGTGGTGAGCAACGTGAGCGAGGTTGGCTAACCGGCCGGTCACGAGGTTGTCGATGCCAATGACCGAATCGCCTCGGTCGAGTATCAGATCGACAACGTGGGACGGGAGAAAACCGGCGGCGCCCGTAACCACGACCGTCATTGGCGGGGCACTGAGGTGCGGTTCGCTCACGCTCGGCCGATGCCTTGATAGGAAAACCCGCGACGTACGAATGCGTTTCGATCCAGCAGGTTCCGGGCGTCCACCACATTGCGGGCGGCCAGCAATTCGCCGATTTTGTCGACGTCGGCCCATCGAAACTCGTCCCACTCGGTCAGCAGCACGAGCGCGTGAGCGTCTTGGCATACCGAATACATGTCGGCGCCTTGGATGATTCCGGCTACCTGTGTGCGGATGCCTGGGTCATAGGCCACGATTTCTGCACCAAGGGTCACTAATCGTTTGGCGATGGCAATTGCCGGCGAGTCGCGAATGTCGTCGGTGTTGGCCTTAAACGTGAGCCCCCATACGGCAATGCGCTTGTCGCGCACATCGCCGCCGCAGGCGTGAAGCACCTTGTTGACCACGCGGTGGAGTTGGCGATCATTCACGGTGATAACGCCGCGCATCAGATCAAAATCGTAACCAGCGGATTCAGCGATATGGACGAGTGCCCGAGAATCTTTCGGAAAACACGAACCGCCCCAACCTGGGCCGGGATTGAGAAATTCGCTACCGATACGTTTGTCGTAGCCCATGCCCAGGGACACATCGCTGATGTTGGCCCCGACTGCTTCGCATACGGCGGCAACGGCATTGATAAAGCTGACCTTGGCGGCCAGGAAGGCGTTTGAGGCGTATTTGATGGTCTCGGCGCTGGCGGGGTCGGTCACGATAATCGGTGCGGAAATTCCCAGAAACAGCGATGCAACTCTGATCGCGGCGCCCTTGTCGTCGGCTCCGATCACGACACGATCAGGATGCAGAAAGTCTTGAACCGCTGAACCTTCGCGCATGAACTCTGGGTTTGAAACAACGTGAATTTCTGGACGTTTGAGGGCCCGCTCGACCACGTGGGTGGAGCCCACTGGGACGGTTGATTTGTTCACCACGATTGCGTCGGAGCGAAGGTGTGGGCCGATTTCTTCGGCCGCACTTTGTATATAGCTCAGGTCTGCTGACCC
>JAYWAI010000356.1:0-1508 GCA_043782545.1 Acidimicrobiia bacterium | reverse complement strand
GCGTGCGAGACTGCGTGTGTGACGGGCGAAGACGACTCCACTGACAAAGCCACGCTGGTGGAGCGTGCTCGACGCCTTTCGGCGAAAGCGGTCGAGTTTCGGGTGTCTGGCGATTTGGCGTCAGCTGAGTTAGCAATCCGACAATCGGTATCGGCCTACGACCAAGCTGGGTCACTCGGTGGCAAAGCCAGAGCCTTGCGCCTCGAAGGCCAAATTGCCGTTGACCAAGGCGCTCTCGTTGATGCGGTTGCCCTATTCGACCGGGCTCGGCAAATTTGCGAAGACGCCGGCCAAGTCGCGGCCGCCCAAGCCTGTGCTGCCGATTTTCATGCCGCTCGGGCCCGGTTGGACGCAGAACAAAAGTCCCAACGAGAACGCGCGGCGGCACCGCTCGCGGCCGCCAATCGGCGGGCCGATTTTCGACGTCGACGAATTGGTTTGGCGGTGGCCGCCGCGGTGCTCCTCGGCGGCTCCGGGGTAGCCGTGGCCAAAGCTGTTGGAGGAACCGACTCTGCGGCCAAACCCAAGACCGTTGCCACTACCACACCGCAGTCGTCAGGATCCACGACCCCTCCAATCGACGCAACCAACGCTACGACGATCGCCACCGCGGCGGCGGTCGACACCGCATCGATTCCTACCACCGAGCCGGGTATTTACGCCGACCCGTCTTGGACGTCCAAGGTGTATCCCGGCAAGACCAATGCCATGGTGGCCTTTCGGGGCAACCCCTCGCGGACGTATTACGGGAAAGGCCCCGTGCCGAAGAATCCTCATCAACTTTGGCAGTACCCGAAAACCGACCCGATGTGTTCGGATTCTGTCGACAAAGGCGTCAACTCGACGTGGTGCGGCATGGGGTGGACCGGGCAGGTCAACGTGTTCACGCTCAACGGTATTCAGGCCTTGGGCTTCGGGGCCTACGACCGGTATGACCACGTGGTCAATGCCGCCACCGGTGTCGATCTTCTGAAGGGCTTTAAGACCGACGATCTGGCCAAAGGCACGCCGACCGTTGACCCTGATGGATTCCCGTTGATGTATCACGGCAGCCGTGACAGCAACTTCCGCATCTACGCGATGGATCGCGACAACAAGCTCACGGTGCTGTGGAGCATGAACGCGGCCGATGTTTCGCCTATTTTGTGGAATAACGATTGGGATGGGTCGCCGCTCATTTTGAACGACTACCTCATTGAAGGTGGCGAAAATAGTCAGTGGTACATCATCAAACTCAACCGTGGGTACGACGCGACGGGCAAAGTGACTGTGGATCCGAAGATTGTTTTCCACGCACCTGGGTGGGATGATCAACAGCTCGCCGATATTGCCGCCGCTGGTTTCAACGACGGTCCGGAAGTGTCGATCGAAAACTCGGTAGCGGCATATAAACACATGATCTATTTCGCCAATTCTGGTGGGCTCGTGCAGGGCTGGGATACCACCGGCATCGAAACCGGCGTTGCTCCCAAGAGGGTGTTCCGATTCTGGACCGGCGAAGATACCGA
>JAYWAI010000355.1:0-1510 GCA_043782545.1 Acidimicrobiia bacterium | reverse complement strand
CACGGGCCAGCAATGTGGCGGACGTGCCGAGCTGATCGTCGGCGGCATCGCGGCGCGCCAGCCACAGCGCGTGACGTTGCGCCCGAAGTTCGGCAAGTTGGGCCAGGAATCGCTCGCGACTAAGTCGCAAACGACGGGCTGGGGCGCGGCGATTTGAGATGGCATTGGCGAGTCCCAAGCTGATTGAGAGTGCAGCCATCGCCACGCCAGCGACAATGAACACTTTCGTGGGATGCACGAAAATGAAAATCAAACCACCCAGCGAGCCAAGTACGGGCATCACAAATGCTACAAAAGCATTCTGGGAATTGGGTTCTGGCAACAACGGAACGGTCGGCAATACAACTGCGTCGCGAAAATCCACTTGGGTCGTAATGGCGCGCCGAACCGGAGCGCTGACGGTAATCCTGGTCATTGCTCTGTGCCGCCACCGGCCCGCGTGGGTTTCACGTTGGTCACCTGTTGTCCGCTGATATTCGACTTCTCCTATAGTCGGCATCGGAGCGGGCTACTTGAATTTTGACCACCGATTACGTACCTTGCCAAGGTGAACCCACTCGCACCGTCGATGTCCTCTCGCATTTCGCTGCAGTGCTCCCACGGCCTTGTGGATGTCAATATTCCCAGTCAGTTAGCGCTAGCAGTCATTTTTGCGGATCTTTGCGACATGTGCCCATCGAGCGCTAACCACCTCACAGATAGGCTGTGGACGACCACCGGAGCGCCGCTAGACATGGAACGCACGGCGGGAGAGCTTGGCGTGTTGGATGGCGAAATTTTACTGCTCGATCGTCCAAGGGCTACCCGAATGATCGCTGCCCCTCAACGGCAGCCCACTCGTCCGCGGTCGTTGCGCGAGCGGCTCGGCAGGCGCTAAACCAACACGACGCTAGTCAGGGCCACATCGTGTTCGTCGCGGGGGATCGCGTCAGCGTGTTGCTCAACAAATCCAATGCCAATGCTGAACACGCCAGGCCGCAATCGTGGCAAAAACCGATCGTAAAAACCGCCGCCGTAACCAACGCGGAACCCGTTGTCATCGAACGCCAAACCGGGCACGATGACCAGGTCGATCGTCGAGATTTCGATCGGGGCACCCAGTGCGGGCTCAGGAACACCAAACGGTGAGATCTCAAATTGCGTGCCAGTGTAAGGCAACACGACAAGGTCACCTTCGTGGACACGGGGAAGGACCACACGTTTCCCGGCAGAGATCGCTGCGTCAATAAGTGGCCGCGTATCGGGCTCGAACTTAATACCCACAAACAACATGACCACGTGAGCGTCGCCCCATTTCGAGGTTGCCACGATGGCGTTTGCCAACTCCACGCTGCGGCGAGCATGGTCATTCGTCGAAATCCCCGACCGTGCGGTGCGCATGAGTCTCCTCAAAGCGCTTTTTGCCTCGGCAATGGTCATGTCGTGGGACATTCGGTGGGCCGCCAGGGTCTCGAACCCTGCACCTTGGGATTAAAAGTCCCCTGCTCTACCAGATGAGCTAGCAGCCCGT
>JAYWAI010000354.1:0-1512 GCA_043782545.1 Acidimicrobiia bacterium | reverse complement strand
ACCCTGTCACGGATCAAGCGCTGTTGGCGTTTTCGACAGACTTTTTTCTGATTGGCACGGCTATGCGCCCCCATGCGGGCGTGGGTCAAGCACAGTCCCACAAGACGCTGTCTACGGGTGTGATTTCACACACGCTGACCTTCCACGAGGCACTGCCAGCTTCGGAGTGGACGCTGATCAGCAATCACAGTTCGTATGCCGGCCGAGGGCGCAGCTATGGCCGTGCCGACGTCTTTGGGGCCAGTGGCATGCTGGCGGCGTCGTTCGTGCAGGACGCCATGATTCGACCCATGGCTTCCTCAGGTAGCCGATTGTGACACGGGTAGCCGGCTACCAACGACCCATCGGCTCGCGTGCGGGCTGAATTGTCGCCGACGCAACGGTGTCCGTGGCGGACTAGTAGACAACTCGTATCGGCGTGATGTTAGTGTCGACGTCGGTTTCAAATTTGGGCAGCACCGTACTCTTAAGGAGAATTGTCGTGTCACTTTTCAACGCGTTCCGGTTTGACGGTAAGCGAGCACTCGTTGTGGGTGGCGCTACGGGTATGGGGGCCGCCGCTGCCGAAGTTTTGCAGAGCGCAGGGGCCGATGTGACCGTGATGGATTTCGCCGCGGTCACGCTCACTGGAGCGCACGGCATCCACGTCAACCTGTCGGAACGAGCGTCGATTGACGCCGCGATGGCGAGTGTGACGGGCACTGTCGATGTGCTGCTGTCATGCGCTGGCGTCGCCGATGGCACGCCGGGCATTGAGCGCATCAACTTCCTTGGCCACCGCTACATGATCGACCAATTTCTGGCTCGTGGCCAACTGGTTCGCGGGAGTGCAATCGGCATGATTTCATCGGCCGCGGGGTTGGGCTGGGAGGCCAACCTGACGCAACTTATCGAATTGTTGGACATCGCCGATTGGGACGCCTCTGTCGAGTGGGTGCAGCGCAACAACAAGGCCGACTACATGTCGATGAAACAAGCCATGTGTGCCTACGTGGCACGCCAGGCGCATGATTTCATCAAGTTGGGTATTCGCATCAACGCCATTTGTCCTGGGCCTACTGACACCCCGTTGGCGCAGGCCAACAAGGACCAGTGGCTTGGTTTCGCATCTGACTACCGGGCCGACGTGGGCACCGAGGCTTCGACGTCGCTCGAGCAGGCATATCCGCTGGTGTTTCTGTGCAGTGCCGCGGCCGCGGCGATTAACGGCCAAACGATTGTTTCGGATCAGGGTTACTTGGCCTCTGGCGTGACTGGGTCGTTTCCAGCCGCGACAATGGTGGCCCAGTTCTTGCTTGGAAAGCTCTAACTCGCCACCCGTACCTCCCAGCATGGCGATCGATTGTGATCCCGTCCCAGATCACCAAGGTGACTGGGCATCGGCGTGCCAGTGGCGTAGCGCCACGCTTGGTGTGACGGCCAGGAGTAGCGCGATTTAGCGCTTGGGTGAGACGGGTCGGTCGGTGAGACCAATGGCGTTGGCCCACAATCGCGTGACCTGATCGACGGCTC